>DAIQOU010000202.1:0-7936 GCA_036787725.1 Bacteroidales bacterium | reverse complement strand
TCGGGTTTTGAAGACTTGGGTTGAGGATTTTGTAGATGAAGATACCGGAGAGGTTGTTTCAATTGAAAGGAATGAAGTAATTATTGATCGGGAAGTACTTCTCGAACCGGAACATATTGATGAAATACTGGAATCGGGAGTACAAACGATTTTATTACATAGAGAGGAGCAGAATCTCTCGGATTATGCCATTATTTATAATACGTTACAAAAAGACCCCAGTAATTCCGAGCGGGATGCCGTGGTTTATATTTATCGTCAATTGCGTAATGCCGATCCTGCAGATGATGCAAGTGCTCGAGAAGTGATCCAAAATTTGTTTTTCTCGGAAAAAAGGTATGATTTAGGAGAAGTAGGACGTTATAGAATCAATAAGAAGTTAAATCTGTCAACCGGAATTGATGTAAAAGTGTTGACAAAGGAAGATATCATTGAAATTATCAAATATTTAATTGAGTTGATAAATTCGAAAGCAAATGTGGATGATATCGACCACTTGAGTAATCGTCGGGTCCGTACTGTTGGAGAACAACTTTATAACCAATTCGGTATTGGTTTGGCTCGTATGGCTCGCACCATTCGGGAAAGGATGAACGTGCGGGATAATGAAGTTTTTACTCCGATTGATTTGATTAATGCAAAGACTATTTCTTCGGTTGTTAATTCTTTTTTTGGAACGAATGCATTATCTCAGTTCATGGATCAAACTAATCCGCTGGCTGAAATTACTCATAAACGGCGGATGTCGGCGTTGGGGCCGGGAGGATTGTCGCGGGAGCGTGCCGGGTTTGAAGTGCGTGACGTTCACTATACTCATTATGGACGATTGTGTCCGATCGAAACGCCCGAAGGACCGAATATCGGTCTGATTTCTTCCCTTTGTGTGTATGCCAAGATCAATGATCTCGGATTTATTGAGACTCCGTATCGGAAGGTCGAAAACAGCAAGGTGGATTTGAGTGATAACGGAATTGTTTATTTAACGGCAGAAGAAGAGGAAGATGTAATCATTGCGCAAGGAAATGCGCCTTTGAATGATGACGGAACTTTTATCCGAGAAAGGGTAAAGGCCCGGCAAGATGCCGATTATCCGGTAGTAGCACCGGGAGAAGTACAGTTAATGGACGTTTCTCCTACACAAATTGCTTCTATCGCAGCCTCATTGATTCCTTTCTTAGAGCATGATGATGCAAACCGTGCGTTAATGGGATCTAACATGATGAGGCAGGCCGTTCCTTTATTGAGAGCGGAAGCTCCTATTGTAGGAACCGGCTTGGAAAGTCAATTGATAAAAGATTCTCGAACTCAAATTACTGCAGAAGGAGAAGGAACCATTGTATATGTAGATGCGGAACGAATTGATGTTCAATATGACAGAACAGAGGAAGAAGAATTTG
Organism: Bacteroidales bacterium; assembly: GCA_036787725.1. Taxonomy (GTDB): domain Bacteria; phylum Bacteroidota; class Bacteroidia; order Bacteroidales; family Azobacteroidaceae; genus DAIQOU01. Next base: position 6,539 of record DAIQOU010000202.1, on the reverse strand, counting down.
TCAGTTTTGAAACATCAGTAAAATCATACAGTATTCCCAAGTTCAGAAAAACAAATCAAAATACGACCATTGATTTACGTCCTATTTGTCATAAAGGGGATCGGGTAAATGCCGGTCAAATATTAACTGAAGGTTATTCTACCGAGGGAGGAGAACTGGCTTTAGGCAAAAATCTTAAAGTGGCGTTTATGCCATGGAAAGGGTATAATTTTGAGGATGCTATCGTAATTAACGAACGCATTGTCCGGGAGGATATTTTTACCTCAGTGCATGTAGACGAATACATTCTGGAAGTGAGAGAAACAAAACGAGGGGTAGAAGAACTTACCTCCGATATTCCGAATGTAAGTGAAGATGCAACAAAAGATTTAGATGAAAACGGGATTATTCGTGTAGGAGCCAGAGTGGAACCCGGAGATATTCTGATTGGGAAAATAACCCCTAAGGGAGAATCCGATCCTTCTCCGGAAGAAAAATTGCTTCGTGCCATTTTTGGAGACAAGGCCGGAGACGTAAAAGACGCTTCACTTAAAGCAAGCCCTTCGTTAAGAGGTGTCGTTATTGGAACCAATTTATTTTCAAAAGCTGTAAAGAAACGGAAATCAAGACTTGCCGATAAAGCCATATTACCTAAGTTGGATGAGGAGTATGAGGAAAAAATGGCCAAATTAAAGAATGTTTTGGTGGAGAAATTATTGGTTCTTACTGATGGAAAAATATCTCAGGGTGTAAAGGATTTCATGAATACGGAACTTATACCCAAGGGAGCTCGTTTTACAAAAATGGAACTTTATAAGTTGGATTACAATTCGGTCCAAGTCAGTAAATGGACTCAGGATGCGGAGAAGAATGAAATGATCCGCGATGTGATTGTAAACTATCTGAAGAAATATAAAGAACTGGATGCCGAATTAAGGAGGCAGAAATTTGATTATACTATTGGAGACGAACTTCCTACCGGTATTGTCCAAATGGCAAAAGTATACATTGCTAAGAAACGGAAATTGCAGGTAGGAGATAAGATGGCCGGCCGCCACGGAAATAAGGGGATTGTTTCCCGTATTGTTCGGGAAGAAGATATGCCTTTTTTGGAAGATGGAACGCCGGTTGACATTGTATTAAATCCGTTAGGAGTACCTTCTCGGATGAACTTGGGACAGATATTTGAAACGGTGTTAGGTTGGGCCGGAAAGAATCTGGGTGTTAAATTTGCCACTCCGATTTTTGATGGAGCATCTTTGGATGATTTGAATGAATGGACAGATAAAGCCGGAGTTCCTCGTTACGGTAAAACTTATCTTTATGACGGTGGAACCGGTGAACGTTTTGACCAACCGGCTACTGTAGGAATGATTTATATGTTGAAATTGGGCCATATGGTGGATGATAAGATGCATGCCCGTTCGATTGGTCCTTATTCTTTGATAACACAACAACCGTTGGGAGGTAAAGCTCAATTTGGAGGACAGCGTTTTGGAGAGATGGAGGTTTGGGCATTGGAAGCTTTCGGTGCATCTCATATTTTGCAGGAAATATTGACCATTAAATCGGATGATGTCGTGGGTCGATCCAAAGCTTATGAAGCAATTGTAAAAGGCGACCCCATGCCTACTCCGGGAATTCCGGAATCTCTGAATGTATTGTTGCATGAAATGAAAGGCTTGGGGTTGAGTGTAACTTTGGAATAATTTACTGATAAATTGATACAAAAAGAATATGGCTTTCAGGAAAGAAAATAAAGTAAAAAATAATTTTACAAAAATATCCATTGGGTTGGCATCTCCCGATGAAATATTGGGGAATTCCAGCGGAGAGGTCTTAAAACCGGAAACAATCAATTATCGTACTTATAAACCGGAACGCGACGGTTTATTTTGTGAACGTATTTTCGGACCGGTAAAAGATTACGAATGCCATTGCGGTAAATACAAAAGAATCCGTTATAAAGGGATTGTTTGTGATCGTTGTGGGGTTGAAGTTACAGAAAAGAAGGTCCGTCGCGAACGGATGGGACATATTCATTTGGTCGTTCCCGTTGCTCATATTTGGTATTTTCGCTCTTTGCCTAATAAAATCGGATATTTGTTGGGATTGCCTTCGAAAAAGTTAGATTCGGTTATTTATTATGAGCGTTATGTTATCATTCAGCCGGGAATCGTAACCGACCGGGCTGTTTATGACTTATTGTCCGAGGAAGAATACTTGGATATTTTGGATACACTTCCAAAAGAAAATCAACAGCTTGAAGATACGGATCCCAATAAGTTTATTGCTAAAATGGGAGCCGAAGCGGTATATGATTTATTGTCCCGTTTGGATTTGGATGCTCTTTCTTATGAATTGAGACATAAAGCGAGCAATGATTCTTCTCAACAACGGAAGAATGAAGCTTTGAAAAGACTGCAAGTTGTTGAATCTTTTCGGACTTCAAAGGGACGAAATCGTCCGGAATGGATGATTGTAAAAGTGGTTCCGGTTATTCCTCCGGAATTACGTCCGTTGGTTCCGTTGGACGGAGGGCGTTTTGCTACATCCGATTTGAATGACCTGTATCGTCGTGTGATTATCAGAAACAATCGATTGAAACGTTTGATTGATATTAAAGCTCCTGATGTCATTTTACGGAATGAAAAACGGATGCTTCAAGAAGCTGTTGATTCTTTGTTTGATAATTCAAGGAAATCAAGTGCAGTTAAAACGGATGCCAATCGGCCGTTAAAATCTCTTTCTGATAGTTTAAAGGGAAAACAGGGACGTTTTCGTCAAAATTTATTAGGTAAACGGGTAGACTATTCCGCTCGTTCGGTTATTGTGGTTGGTCCCGAATTGAAGATGCATGAATGCGGACTGCCGAAGAATATGGCTGCTGAATTGTTTAAGCCATTTATTATTCGGAAGTTGATCGATCGAGGAATTGTTAAAACCGTAAAATCGGCTAAAAAGATTGTTGACAGGAAAGAGCCCGTTGTGTGGGATATTTTGGAACATGTGATGAAAGGTCATCCGGTTCTCCTTAACCGTGCTCCGACCTTGCACCGTTTGGGAATTCAAGCTTTCCAACCTAAAATGATTGAAGGAAAAGCAATTCAGTTGCATCCTCTTTCTTGTACTGCTTTTAATGCCGACTTTGATGGTGACCAGATGGCTGTTCATTTACCGTTAGGGAATGAAGCTGTATTGGAAGCTCAGATGTTGATGTTGGCTTCTCATAATATTCTTAATCCGGCCAATGGAGCTCCTATTACGGTGCCTTCTCAAGATATGGTACTGGGATTATATTACATAACCAAGCTAAGAAAAGGAGCTAAAGGAGACGGTTTGATTTTCTATGGACCGGAGGAAGCTGTTATTGCTTATAACGAGGGCAAAGTGGATATTCATGCTCCTGTTAAGGTGTATGTAGAAGATTTGGATGAAAAAGGAAATATTGTAACGGTGATGAGGGAAACCTCTGTGGGCCGTGTAATGATAAATGAGATCGTTCCTAAAGAAGTAGGATATATAAATGAAATCCTTTCTAAAAAATCGTTGAGGGACATTATCGGTAAGGTAATTTCAACTTGCGGAGTTGCGAAAACAGCTCAGTTTTTGGATGACATTAAGGATTTAGGTTATTATATGGCCTTTAAGGGAGGATTGTCGTTTAACTTGGAGGATATTATTATTCCCAAAGAAAAAGAACAGTTAGTAAAAGAGGGAGATGGCGAAGTAGAACAGATCCTGGCTAACTATAATATGGGATTCATTACTTATAATGAGCGTTATAATCAGATTATTGATACTTGGACTCATGTAAACTCTCGCTTATCAAGTATTTTGATGAAGCAATTGTCCGAAGATGATCAAGGGTTTAATTCTGTCTATATGATGCTCGATTCCGGAGCTCGGGGATCAAAAGAGCAAATTCGTCAGTTATCCGGAATGCGGGGATTGATGGCTAAGCCTCAAAAGAGCGGAGCAGAGGGAGGTCAGATTATTGAAAATCCGATTCTTTCCAACTTTAAAGAAGGATTGTCTGTGTTGGAATATTTTATTTCTACTCACGGTGCTCGTAAAGGGCTTGCGGATACTGCTTTGAAAACTGCCGATGCCGGATATTTAACTCGCCGGTTGGTAGATGTTTCTCATGATGTTATCATTAATGAGGAGGATTGCGGAACGCTTCGCGGATTGGTGTGTACTGAATTGAAAAATAACGAAGAAGTTGTTGCATCTTTATATGAACGTATTTTGGGACGGGTCTCTGTCCATGATATACAACACCCGATAACGGGAGAAGTGATTGTGGAATCCGGTGAGGAAATCACGGAAGATAAAGCTGCAATAATTCAGGATTCTCCAATTGAGAGGGTCGAAATACGTTCGGTATTAACTTGTGAATCCAAAAAGGGAGTGTGTGCTAAGTGCTATGGTCGGAATTTGGCTACCGGTCGGATGGTTCAAAAAGGAGAAGCTGTTGGAGTAATTGCAGCTCAGTCGATTGGAGAACCGGGAACACAGTTGACACTTCGTACTTTCCACGTAGGAGGGATTGCTTCCAATATTGTGGCCGAAAGTAATGTTTCTTCCAAATATGACGGAGTTTTAGAGATTGATGAGTTACGTACGGTTGATTCTGTAGATGAAGCGGGCAAGAAGATTCAAATTGTAGTCAGTCGATTGGCTGAGTTAAGGATTGTAGAACCTCATACAAAAATTGTTTTACATACCCATAACATCCCGTATGCTTCCAAACTCCATTTTAATAATGGTGATAAAGTTAAAAAAGGAGATGTCATTATTGAATGGGATCCTTTTAATGCGGTTATTGTATCGGAGGTTACCGGTAAGATCATTTTTGATAATTTGATTGAAAATGTGACTTATAAAGTGGAGTTTGATGATCAAACCGGCTTAAAAGAGAAAATCATTATTGAATCTCGGGATAAAACAAAGATACCGGCTGCTAAGATCTTAGATGAAAGTGGAGAAGTGTTGAGGACTTACAGTTTGCCGTTAGGTGCGCATGTTATAAAGGAAGAGGGAGATTTGATTAAAGTGGGAGAAGTTCTCGTCAAAATACCGCGTGCTGTCGGGAAAACCGGTGATATTACGGGAGGTCTTCCTCGGGTAACCGAATTGTTTGAGGCTCGTAATCCTTCTAATCCGGCTGTTGTCTCGGAAATTGACGGAGAGGTCTCATTCGGTAAGATTAAACGTGGTAACAGGGAAGTAATTGTGACTTCAAAAACAGGGGAATTCAAGACTAATTTGGTTTCTCTCTCCAAACAAATATTGGTACAAGAAAACGATTATGTTCGTGCCGGAACCCCGTTGTCGGATGGCGCCATCACTCCATTTGATATTTTGGCCATTAACGGACCTACTGCAGTTCAAGAATATATTGTGAATGAAGTACAGGACGTATATCGTTTACAAGGGGTAAAGATCAATGATAAGCATTTTGAAGTGATTGTTCGTCAAATGATGCGTAAGGTCGAAATTGTTGATCCGGGAGATACCCGATTCTTGGAGCAACAATTGGTTGATAAGCATGACGTAATGGAAGAGAATGATCGCATTTGGGGGAAGAAAGTGGTTGTGGATAATGGAGATTCTCCTAATTTGAAACCGGGACAGATTGTTACTGCTCGCAAATTGAGGGATGAGAACAGTGCCTTGAAACGCCGAGATCTGAAACCCGTCGAAGTAAGAGATGCGATTCCTGCTACTGCCAACCAAGTATTACAGGGTATTACGCGTGCTGCATTGCAAACTACCAGCTTTATGTCTGCTGCTTCTTTCCAAGAAACAACGAAAGTATTGAATGAAGCTGCTATTAATGGTAAAATAGACAAATTGGAAGGTATGAAAGAAAATGTTATTTGCGGACACTTGATTCCTGCCGGTACGGGATTAAGAGATTACGATAAGTTGGTCGTCGGAAGCAAAGATGATTTTGATAAAACACATGGAATGCCTTTAAGACGCAGTTTTGCCAGCATAAAGGAAGAAGATTATTCCAATTGATGGTTTATTAGTACTAAGATACTTTATATAAGGCAGTCTCTTCGGGGACTGCCTTATTTTTTCTTGAAAAATAATGGATATAAAGAGATTATTTCAAAGACATAAAAGCAACCTGATTAAGTTACAATTGTAAATTCGACACAGGGTAGTCCGGGAGGGAGTAAAACCAAATCCGGAGAGATGGAAATATTTATCGAAACCCGAGCAGAGGTAGCATGAACAGTACCTTTTATTGAAAATACAAAATTCTTAATGGTGTTTTGTTGTCCGCTTATTCTTTTTTCTGTAATCTGAAAAACACTTTGCAAGCTTGTTTGGGTCGTTCTCCGGGAGTGAATGCCGAGCTTATTTCGGGACTCTTTAAGAAAAGCTTTCGATTATGCCCTGTATCAAGAGTCTATTATGTTTAATTGCCTTAAAAATAACGGTTCGTTTATTCTTTAATCTTTCTCCGGATTTAATTTACTCTTGATCTCTCTATCGATTGATCTTGGTCTCTTAAGTAAATGATCAAGTTCTTTGGGAGAAAA
>DAIQOU010000201.1:0-7940 GCA_036787725.1 Bacteroidales bacterium | reverse complement strand
ATCGGCTTGCCGGAAGATGTGATTGCCGATGCATCGTCCATTGTAGGGCAAGATTATATTCATATGGATAAGTATTTACAGGATATTGTCCGCGATAAACGTTATTGGGAAAGTAAACGTCAGAATGTAAGGCAACTGGAGAAGCGTTTGGAAGAGTTGACCGATCGTTATAAAACCGACATTCAGGCCATCGATAAACAACGAAAGGAGGTATTGGCTCAAGCCAAGGTGGAAGCCGAAAAGATACTGACAGCTTCCAATGCGAAGGTGGAGAACACCATCCGGGAAATTAAAGAAGCTCAGGCCGAAAAGGAAAAAACGAAGCAGGTTCGCAAATCGCTGGAAGAATTTAAGGAGTCATTGTCCGGTTTGGAGAATCCCGACGATAAGATTGCCCGTAAAATAAAACAACTGAAAGAGAAAGAAAAGAAAAAACAACGGAAGACGATTGAACGGAATGATGATTTTAATCCGGATGTTATCGGTCCCGGAGACTTTGTAAAATTGGCCGGTCAGACTTCTGCCGGGGAAGTGCTGGAAGTGAAAGGAAAGAATATTGTGGTTGCTTTCGGCTCTATCCGGTCTACTGTTAAACAGGAACAATTAAAGAAGGTAAGTAAAACCCAAATTCGCAAAGAAACTCCCAAACATACTTTTAGCGGAGCCCAACCCTCTTCGGATAAGAAACTTCATTTTAAACGGGAGATTGATGTACGGGGAATGCGGGTGGATGAAGCGTTAACGGCTGTTACTTATTATATTGATGATGCTGTTCAATTGAATGCCGGGCGGGTACGAATATTGCATGGAACAGGTACGGGAGCTCTCAGACAGGTTATTCGGGATTATTTGAAAACCGTTCCGGGTGTAAGCCGGTTCCAAGACGAACATGTACAGTTTGGCGGCGCCGGAATTACGGTCGTCGAATTGGAATGAGTTAACATAATTTTTATTTATTTTGTTTGTTTGTTCGGGTAAGTTGTATCTTTGTACCGAAATTAAGGCTCCCTAACTTGGGCATACCGTTATTTTATATAAAATAATTCCGATCGGATTGTTATGGTATGGAGTTTGTTGAATAAGAAACTATGGAACTTTTCAGAAATAAGATATTATTGATTACGGGAGGAACCGGTACCATCGGGGGAGCTCTTTTGATGCGTTTGATCGATTCTGATGTAAAAGAAATTCGGGTATTCAGTCGGGATGAGAAGAAACAGGACGACATGCGTTGTCGGCTGAATAACGATAAATTAAGGTTTTTTATAGGAGATGTAAGGAATCGGGCGAGTGTGGACGTTGCTATGAAAGATGTGGATTTTGTTTTTCATGCGGCGGCATTAAAACAGGTGGGCAGCTGTGAACGATTTCCGATAGAAACCGTTCAAACCAATGTATTGGGAGCGGGAAATGTAATTGATTCCGCCGTGGATCACGGAGTCGAAAAGCTGATCGTCTTGAGTTCCGATAAGGCCGTATATCCTACCAATGCCATGGGAATGAGCAAAGCCATGATGGAAAAGGTGATGCTGGCAAAGAGTTTATTGTTGGGAAAAAATGACCGGACCGTTTTGGCCGGGGTTCGTTTCGGAAATGTAATGGGTTCGCGAGGATCTGTTATCCCGCGTTTTATAGAATTAATCAGACAAGGAAGAGATTTAAGAATTACGGATCCCGAAATGACTCGCTTTGTTTTATCTATAGAAGAATCGGTTGATTTGATATTGCATGCGTTTCAATATGCACGAAATGGAGATATTTTTATTCGCAAAGCTCCTGTCATAAAAATAGGAACATTGGCTCAAGCATTGTTGAAGTTGACCGGATCGAAAGTATCCACTTTTATATCCGGCGCCGACTCCGGGGAAAAGTTATCCGAAGTATTGCTGACTGATGAAGAAATACTGAGAACGGAAGAAACCGGCCTTTACTATAAAATATCCCGCGATTTTCAAGAAAAAGAACATTGTCGGGATATAAATGAATTTCATTCGGACCGATTGCTTTCGTTGAATCCGGAAGAAACGGAAAAATTGCTTTTGACATTGGATTTTTTCAAAGAAGATTCCTTGAATAATGTATAGGTTATGGATAAAAAAGACACTTGATGTGATTTTTTCGCTGATCGGGCTTTTTATTACATTTCCACTCTTGTTATCGGTAAGTATTTTTGTTGCGGTGAAGGTTCGGGGAAATCCTTTCTTTTTTCAGCAAAGACCGGGATTGCATGGACGCATTTTTACATTGATAAAATTGAAGACCATGACCAACGAAAAAGATTCGCAAGGGAATTTGCTTCCGGATAAAGAGAGGATCACTTCTTGGGGTGAGTGGTTGAGGAAAACATCGGTTGATGAGTTGCCTCAACTGATAAATGTTTTAAAAGGGGAGATGAGCTTGATAGGTCCGCGTCCTCTTTTAGTTGAATATTTACCTTTGTATTCTTCCGAACAGGAAAAGCGGCACGATGTTTGTCCCGGTATTACCGGTTGGGCTCAAGTAAATGGAAGAAACACTATTTCGTGGAAACAAAAGTTCGAATACGATGTTTGGTATGTGGAGCATCTGACTTTCAGATTGGATCTGAAAATTGTGCGAATGACTATTGAAAGCGTTTTCTCGCGACGAGATATTAATTATGATGAAGACAGTACGATGCCTAAATTTAACGGATACAATTAGTAATGGCTATTTATTTATCTGTAGCGCACTTAACCGGTAAAGAATCGGAATTTGTAAAGGAAGCCTTTGATTCCGGATGGATTACTACGGTTGGTCCTCAATTGGATCGATTTGAGGAAGAGTTGCAGGCCGCTTTGCGTACCCGTAAAAAAGTTGTAGCCGTAGCTTCCGGGACGGCTGCCATTCATTTGGGCTTGGTTCGATTGGGTGTGGGTTACGGAGATGAAGTAATTTGTCAGGATTTTACATTTGCCGCCGGTGTGAATCCCGTAAAGTATACGGGTGCTGCTCCTGTTTTGGTGGGAAGTGAGGACAAAACGTGGAATTTATCCCCACAATATTTGGAAAAAGCGATTAAAGACAGGATAAAAGTAACCGGAAAGAAACCGAAAGCCATTATCCCTACAGATCTTTATGGAATGCCGGCTCTTTTTCCCGAGATAACGGAGATCGCCGATCATTATGGAATACCGGTATTGGAAGATGCAGCGGAAGCCTTGGGTTCTTATATTGCCGTTTCGGGAGATCAAATTCAATATTGCGGAACTTTTGGAGAATACGGTTGTTTATCTTTCAACGGAAATAAAATTATTACGACTTCCGGAGGAGGAGCGTTGATTTGTCCCGGTGAGGAAGAAGCCGAAGCGGTTCGTTTTTTGTCTACCCAAGCAAGGGATAAGGCTCCTCATTATCAGCATTCGCAATTGGGATACAATTATCGTTTGAGTAATGTTTGTGCAGCTGTCGGATTGGGACAAATTACTTCTTTGAAAGAATATGTGCAACGAAGAAGAGCCATTTTTCAATTATATTATAATGAATTAAAAGATATTGCCGGCGGATTTCAGCCGGAGCCGAGCGGTTATTTTTCTAATCGATGGCTTACGACGGTTCTGTTTTCATCTTTCGAAGAGCGGGAACAGGTTCGTTTGTCGTTGGAATCAAAACAAATCGAAACGCGTCCCTTATGGAAACCGATGCATTTGCAACCTTTGTATGCATCCGTCCCGTATTATGGAGAAAAGTATGAAGAATTACTTTTTGAAAAGGGGCTTTGTTTGCCTTCCGGGTCTATTTTGACGGATGAGCAAATAATTTATGTTTGTAAACAAATAAAATTAACATTAAAAAGTTAATTTTGCAGCACAATACGATTTGTGTTATTTAACACTCACACTATACTCTATGGAAAAAGATTCAAAAATATACGTTGCAGGCCATTTGGGATTGGTGGGTTCTGCTATTTTGAATAATTTAAGGCAGAAAGGTTTTACAAACTTTATAACGAAAGACAAGTCCGAGTTGGATCTTTCCGACTCCAAAGCCGTATTTGATTTTTTCGAAAAGGAAAAACCCGAATATGTGTTCTTGGCTGCAGCGAAGGTAGGTGGGATTGTTGCCAATAATACTTATCGGGCTCAGTTTATTTATGAAAACCTGATGATTCAGAGTAATGTGATTCATGCTTCTTATTTGTCCGGAGTCAAAAAACTGTTGTTTTTGGGTTCGACTTGTATATATCCCCAAGAAGCGCCTCAACCGATGCCGGAAGACTGTTTGTTAACCGGACCGCTTGAATATACCAATGAGCCTTATGCCGTTGCCAAGATAGCGGGCATTAAAATGTGCGAGAGCTATAATTTGCAATACGGAACCAATTTTTTGTCGGTTATGCCTACCAATTTATATGGTCCTCGAGATAACTTTGATCTGGAGAAATCACATGTATTGCCGGCTTTGTTAAGAAAAATATATTTGGCCCGATGTTTGAAAGAGAATAACCGGGAAAGTATCCGGATGGATTTGAATAAACGTCCCATTGAAGGGATTACCGGTAACAGTACTCCGGATCAAATCGATTCTATACTTTCTAAATACGGAATTACTCCCGATCGGGTTGAAATTTGGGGAAGCGGGCGCCCGTTGCGGGAATTTCTCTGGAGCGAAGAAATGGCCGATGCGTGTGTATTTGTAATGGAACGGGTGGATTTCAAGGATTTGAAGGAAATGGGGAAAGATGTTCGGAATACACATATAAATATCGGTACAGGAGAAGAAATTTCTATTCGGGAGTTGGCTTCTTTGATAGCTCGGGAAGTGGGATATGACGGTGATTTTTATTTTAATACTCAACGGCCTGACGGCACCATGCGGAAACTTACAAAAGTAGAGAAAATACATCGATTGGGATGGAAACACCGGATTGGTATTGAAACCGGAATACCGATGCTGTTAAAATGGTATTTAGAAAACAGAGATATAAACCTATAATAATAATATGGGAAAAGTAGCATTAATTACCGGGGTTACCGGGCAGGATGGAGCTTATTTATCCGAGTATTTAATAAAGAAAAATTATACAGTACATGGTATTAAAAGAAGAGCATCCTCTTTTAATACAGATAGGATAGATCATCTTTATCAGGATCCTCATATAGAAGACCGAAATTTAATTCTTCATTACGGAGATTTGACCGATTCCATGAATTTAACTCGGATTATAGGAGAAATTCAACCGGATGAGATTTATAATCTGGCGGCCATGAGTCATGTGAAGGTGAGTTTTGATATGCCCGAGTATACTGCAAATGTAGACGGATTAGGTACCCTTCGCATTCTGGAAGCAGTTCGGCTGTTGGGATTAATACCTAAAACTCGTATTTATCAGGCTTCGACTTCGGAATTGTATGGGTTGGTTCAGGAAGTGCCTCAACGCGAGTCCACTCCTTTTTATCCTCGAAGCCCTTATGCTGTTGCCAAAATGTATGCTTATTGGATTACAGTCAATTATCGGGAAGCTTATAAAATGCATGCCAGCAATGGGATTTTATTCAATCATGAATCGCCCCTTCGAGGAGAAACGTTTGTTACCCGAAAAGTGACTCGCGCCGTTTCTCGTATTGTATTAGGTATTCAAAATAAGGTTTATATGGGAAATCTTTCCGGGAAGCGGGATTGGGGACATGCTAAGGATTATATAAAAGCAATGTATTTAATCCTTCAACAAGATATGCCCGATGATTATGTAATAGCTACCGGTATAACGACTACTATTCGGGATTTTATATCCATGGCTTTTGAGGAAGTGGGAGTAAAGGTTGAGTTTAGAGGTGAAGGTATTGATGAATCCGGGTACATAATGGAAATTAACGAGACCGTTTTCACCCAAAAAGTGGGAGAAGAGTATTTGATTCCGTTTAGCAAACGCATAGGGGAAGCGGTTGTGAAAGTAGATTCCCGTTATTTTCGTCCTACCGAAGTGGATTTGTTAATAGGAGATGCAACCAAGGCTCGCACCCGATTGAACTGGCAACCTGCTTATGATCTTTCGTCGTTAGTTACGGATATGATGGAAAATGACATTAAAGAAATGCAAAAGGAAACTTACCTCAAAGAAGGCGGTTACCGAATTTTGAATTATTTTGAATAAATAAATATAAACACTGTGAACAATTTTTTTTGTATAATGTTATTTAATTAAGAAACGTAATAAATTAGGGTTTGAATGGCTCATTTGAATGGATTTTGTTAATTTTAATTGTCAATTAATGAAATAATGTTTACATTTGACCTAAATTTATGCAAAAAGAATTAGTGATTATAATTGAAATGAGTAAATGTATTTATATTTAGAATTTTAACATATCAAGAATTATGAAAACAAAAATTTTGCTTATTGGTCTATTGTTAAGCTTTACAGCTTACACTTTTGCTCAAGTGTCGGGCGAAAATTATCAAAGTGATAAACCGGGAAAGAACACCAATTTTAAGAAAAATAAAGGTGGTGATAACTGGTTCTTCCATATTGGTGGCGGAGGTCAAATGTACTTAGGAGATTTTGACGACGAAGCTGATTTGACCGATCGTATTACTTCTATGGCTACTCTTTCATTAGGAAAGTGGTTTAATCCTTATTGGGGAGTTCGTTTAAAAGGTCAAGGCGGTGCTATTCACAGCTTTGAAAGAGATGCTGCTTTTATGCAACATGATAAGTATTATAATGTTCATTTGGATGCAATGTGGAATTTGGTAAACTATTTCGGTACCTATAGTTCTAAAAAAGTATTCAATTTCGGACCGTACGTAGGTCTTGGTTTTGCTCACAGATTTGAAAATGATCAAGCGGTTTCTGCAGAGATAAGCAGACAATTACCTTCAGATTGGGCTCGTCACTCCAATGCGATTTCCGTTAACGGAGGTTTGATGTTTGGTTTCCGCTTAAGCGAACGCGTTAATTTGGATTTTGATTTGGGATTAACAGTTGTTCCCGATTACTTTGAAAGAATTCGTAATCGAATTGAAAACGATGGAATCGTTACTGCTTCCGGAGGTTTTACTTTCAAAATAGGAAAAACAGATTTCCAAGCAGTTGAACCGATGGACTATGCCTTGATCAACGATTTGAACAGCAGAATCAATTCATTGCGTTCTGAAAATGATGAATTGCGTAAGAGACCGATCTCTTGTCCCGAATGTCCGGAAATTACTCCGACTACTACCGATATTAATTATGTTCCTAATGTAGTATTCTTTAGATTAAACAGCAGCAAGATTGATGCAAATCAACAAATCAGTATTTATAATACAGCTCAGTTTATCAAAGAAACAGGAGAAAAGATTAAAGTTGTCGGTTATGCAGATAAGAATACCGGAACTTCAAGTTATAACATGAAATTGTCTGAAAGACGTGCTAAAGCCGTTGCAAAAGAATTGACAAATAAATACAATATTCCTACAGATAAGATCATTGTTGAATGGAAAGGTTCTGATGAACAACCTTATCCTCAAAACAACTGGAACCGGGTTGTTATTATGAGTGCACAATAATTGCCGTTTGACTTAAGAGAATATAGAAAAGGCATCCGAAAATCGGATGCCTTTTTTTATTTATAATTTGTATTAACACAATATTAAAGTTAAATTTGCGCTGCTTATCTTATATGAGGATATGAAAAAAGATAAAGGATACGGATTTTTAATAAAATGGTTAATAATTGCAGGAGATATAGTGGTCCTAAATCTTATCTTTTTTTTAATTTACATTTGGATAAAGCCTTCTTTGCCTGCAGACTTTTTATTTAAGTCTAAGATCATACTTCTTTTTCTCAACTTCTGTTATTTTTTCGCACTTTATTTTGTTCCTGTCAAGTTGTACATTCCCGTAATGTATACAGATAAGGTTGTGCAACGATCTTTGTATTTTATTTCTCTCCATGCCATTTTGTTTATTACCTGTTTGGTTTTTTTGGACTTTAGTG
>DAIQOU010000731.1:0-2225 GCA_036787725.1 Bacteroidales bacterium | reverse complement strand
AGAGAAAAGGACTTTTTTCTTTCGCGCTTTTCTCTTTTTTATTTATAATCCCGTCTCTTTTCAGCTTGATTTCAGTTTTTGTTCTTATTTTTATTGAAAATTATATTTCATGAAGATATTAATTGTAGAAGACGATCCTTCTTTGCAGGAAGTGATGGTTACCTTTTTTGAAAAAGAACATTATGTGGTGGAAAGCGCTTCATCATTTGAAAGTGCTTTTTCTAAGATAGCGGTTTATGATTATGATTGTATTTTACTGGATATTATGCTTCCGGATGGTGACGGGTTGACTTTACTCCAAAAATTACGGGATATAGATAAAAGCAAAAATGTAATCATTATATCAGCTAAAGACTCGGTTGAGGATAAAGTATCCGGATTGGAATTGGGTGCCGATGATTATTTGGCGAAACCTTTCCATTTGGCAGAACTCAATGCCCGTATCCGGAATCTGATACGGCGTAACACATTGCATGGAGATACTTTTATTGTGCTTGAGAATGTGAAAATAGATACAGATTCCTTTGAAGTGTTTGTAAATGAGGAGAAATTGGAATTAAATCGAAAGGAGTATGATATTTTGTGTTATTTTATTACACGCCCGAACCATCTCATCGATAAAATAAGGTTAGCAGAAGCGGTGTGGGGAGATCATATCGATCAAGTAGATAATTTTGATTTTATTTATGCTCAAATTAAGAACTTGCGTAAAAAGATGAAAGAAGCCGGAGCTGATATCGAGATTAAAGCGGTCTATGGTTTGGGTTATAAAATGATTGTCAAATGAAGTTATTGTATCGTATTCTTTTTAATATCTCCATCGCATTACTTGTTTTGTTTGCTATATGGGGTACGTTATTTTATTATATTATTATAGATGAAATTAATGACGAAACGGACGATTCGCTCGAGCATTATTCGGAATATATCATAACCCGTGCGTTGGCCGGAGAAAAATTACCGGAGAAAGATAACGGAACGAACAACAGTTATCATATTATTGAAGTTACGGCTGATTATGCAGAAAGCACTCCAGGCATACAATTTCTGGACGAAGCCATCTACCTGCACTCCAGGGGAGAGACAGAGCCGGCACGTATATATAAAACCATATTCAAAAACAGTGAAGGACGTTTTTTTGAATTAACAGTGATGATTCCTACCATTGAAAAAAAAGACCTGAAGGAGACTGTTTTGTTTTGGATTATTCTGTTGTATGTTGTATTATTGTTGGCCATTGTGTTTGTAAATGCTTTGGTGATGCGTCGCAGTTTACAACCGTTGTATACCATGCTTGCCTGGCTGAATGAACTGAGGATCAATAAAGAAACGCCGCCTCTGAATGTAAAGTCGGATATTTCGGAGTTTAAGAAACTGTCGGAGGCGTTGCTTCGCAGCGCTCATCGAAATGCCGAAATGTATGAACAGCAAAGTCTTTTTATCGGACATGCATCTCATGAGCTTCAGACTCCGCTTGCCATCGCACAAAATCGCCTTGAAATATTGGCTGATGATTCTTCTCTTTCCGAGTCGCAATTGGTACAGATTTTGAAAACAAAACGTTCGTTGGAATCCATTTCCAAATTAAATAAAACGCTTCTTTTATTAACCAAAATTGAAAATAAACAATTTCCGGACAGCAAAGAAATAAATATCAATGATCTGTTGCGTTCCCTTTCCGGTGATTTTAGTGAAGCTTACGGACATCTTACTATAGAATGTGTAATAAAAGAAGATGCCCGATTGAAAATAATGATGAATGAAACACTGGCATTTGTATTTCTGAGTAATCTTATTAAAAATGCTTATAATCATAATTATAAAGGAGGAAAAGTGTCCATAACCGTAAAGTCCGGCAGCATTCGGATTTCCAATACAGCCGAATCGGGTGCTCTTAATCCGGAATATATTTTCCGACGTTTTTATCAAGGATCGAAAAGAGAAGGAGTTGCCGGTTTGGGACTTTCGTTGGTGGAGTCCATCTGTAAACTTTATTCTATGAAGATTTTATATCTTTTTGAAGACGGAATGCATCATTTCGAAGTAGACATACCCGAAGCCTTAATTGTTCGTTAGTAATAGGGGATATATTTAATATGTTATCTGTTTTTGATCCGATGGTTCTGCCACACTCTACTATCGGTTATCTGTGATGTAATTTATTGAACAATCATATAATAATATTTCATTGAATATAAATTCTAAACTTAATTGAAATTTTTTCC
>DAIQOU010000200.1:0-7952 GCA_036787725.1 Bacteroidales bacterium | reverse complement strand
TTTCGTCTGGCGGCGGTCGGACGAAAAGGACTGCGCCACCGAACGAATAAAAATAATATAGGAAAGAATAATTTGATGTATTTGGTAGAATACTTGGAAAGTGAAATAGTAACAGATTTAGTTATCCCGAAAGAAAAAGAAGTTGTTCCAAAAGTTAGGGTGTTTCCCGGTTGGCTTTTTGTGATACCTTCAGCTAAGTTTTTTTAATGTTTAATTCGGCTTAATTGTTTATTTTTGCTCCAAAATCAAATGAATTAAAATATAATTTATAATGCAAAAACGACTAAAGTCAGTACTTGGAAAAGGATGTTTTATTTTGATTGCAGGTTTGGTAGCTTGTTCAGCTTCTTCTCCATCGGAAAAATGGTCCCAAAAAATGGTGGAGTCTCACGGATTGGGAGACTTCTATTGTAATCGGGCTTATCAGGAAAAATTGTCCGAGACGGGCTGGGATTATGTTTCGGGATTGGTGGCCAATGCGGTGCTTCGGGCATGGAAAATGTATCCCGAAAAAACGGAATATTATGATGCTGTTAAAGCATTCGCCGATGGATGCATTAATGAGGATGGGTCTGAAATCCGCTCTAAGTCCGGGAAAAATGCATTAAGACCAAGTAATATTGATGATCTCCCGGCCGGGAGAATCTTTTTTATATTATATCGGGAAGAAATGAAAAAAGGCAATCTTCAAGATGCCGAACGATATAAAAATGCAGCTTCCTTAATTCGAAACAAGTTAAAATATGATCATTCTCGGATTCCTGAAGGAATGCCGGGAGCGGGAGGTTTCTACCATAAAGCAGTTTATCCTTATCAGATGTGGTTGGACGGATTGTATATGGGGGCAACAATTTATGCAGAATGGCAATCGGAATTCGGAAAATCCGATCCGGAAGATAATTCGGAAAGCTGGACGGATATTGCCCGACAATTTAAAACGATCCATCATTATACTTATAATCCGGCTGAACAGTTAAATTATCATGCGTGGTCTGCGCTTCCTGCCGATTCCAATTCATTTTGGGCTAATCGCACCGAGCCTTTTTTGGGGTGTAGCAAAGAGTTTTGGGGACGGGGCATGGGATGGTATTTTGCAGCCTTGGTCGATGTGCTGGAATATATGCCGGAAGCTCATTCCGAATATCCGGAATTGAAGACCATTTATAATCAGGTTGCGGCCGGATTAAAACGCAGACAAGATAAAGAGTCGGGAGTATGGTATCAGTTATTGAAATATGATGCTTCCGTCAGTGCCGACGGGCAGGGAGATTTGGTAGATGGAAACAGGTATAATGCAGGCACTGCCGGTAATTATTTGGAAGCTTCCTGTTCCGCAATCTTTACTTACGCTTTTTTAAAAGGGATCCGGCTGGGTATATTGGATAAAGGCGAATACCTTCCCATGGCCGAAAAGGCGTACCGGGGATTGCTTGATACATTCATTCGAGAAGAAAACGGGAAAACCGATATTATCCGGACTTGCGCTTCTGCCGGACTCGGACCTGCCGATAATCCTTCTCGTACGGGAACCGTAAATTATTATTTATGTGGCAAAGATGTTACCATTACGCAAAATGAGGGAAAAGCAATCGGAACATTTATAATGGCTTCGTTGGAATATGAGTCGTTGAGCGCTCATTAAATAAATCCGTCCCCGGTTATCGGATGAGATGTATTTCTTAATATTACCGGGTGAAACAAATAAATGAACGGGTAAAAGGGAAGTGAAAGAAGTGGAAAATAGCTATCTTTACTTCCCTTAATTCGTTTATAATACTGATGTTTTTAAGAATTATCATCATAATGTCGTTTTTTCTGACGGCTGTGGCGGGAAATGCTCAGCAAGAGGGTATTCAATCTCAATCGTCAATAACAAAAGCAGGGTATGAGTTGTCGAAATCATTGGAAATGGAAGAATCGGATGAAGAAATTGCTAAAGGGTATGAAAAGACAGCTAAAGAATTAACGTTGTTGAAAGATTACCGGAAAGCAGAAGGCTACCTGATTCGTGCGAAAAAAATATATGAAAAACGGAAGAATCAGGAAATGATTGCTTTCATTGAACGCGAACTTGCGAAAGTCAGAGAATTGCAAAATAAACCGGATGAAGCTATTATAAGTTATAATGCGGCAGCGAATCTCTCCGGGGACAAACTCCAACAATCCCTCAATATCAATGATGCTTACCGCTTGATAAACAGAGCCGATCCGGCAACTCAGGTAAAGTATATCCAAAATAATATAGATTTATTGCAACAGAGTGGAAATAAAGCGGAGGCAACCCTGGCTTTTCAACAAATGGCCGAGGCGAATCTGGAGTTGAATAACAGTTCAGAAGCCATTCATAATCTTAGTAATGCATTGGAAAGTGCGGGAGAAAAGGAAGAAAAAATAAAAATTACCGGAGAGATTGCTAAAGTATATGCGGCCGACTTACAATTGGAAAAGGCCATAAATATTAATAAAAAGCTGGTAGAAGAAGCTGCCGGAATAAAAAATCCAAAATTGCAAATCCAACAACTCCGATCCCTTTCTTCTAATTATTTTCAGGGAAATGAGCCGGATAAAGGACTGATTTCTTTGCAAAAAGCATATGAGTTGGCTGTAGACAAAGGGCAGGTATTGGAAGCCAAAGAAAGCTTGGAATTATTGGTTGAGAAATACAAGAAAAACGATCCTCGTAAAGTGCTCGAATTATACGATGATTTTATTGCCCGACTCGAAACATTGATACGTGCAGACAGCTCGTTAATGGATGCCGGCCAATTTCAGGCAATTGAAGAGAAGATTCTACGATTGGAAAGGGAACGTTTACTTAAAGATGAATTGATCCGGAAAAAGAACATTTTCAATTATGTCTTAATCGGATCAATTGCCTTAATTTTCATTTTCCTTCTGTTCTTGGGACGGGCATTTTATACTATTAAGATAAGAAATAAAAAGATAGCTCTCCAATCTCTTCGTAGGGAAATGAATCCGCATTTTATTTTCAACAGTTTGAATAGTGTTAACCGGTTTATTGCTCAAAATAATGAAACGGAAGCAAATAAGTACCTTTCTTCTTATTCTAAATTGATGCGGAATACAATGGAAAATTCAAATAAAGATTTTATTCCTTTGTCAACGGAATTGGAGCACTTGGAAGAATACCTGGAACTGGAACACATGCGGTTTAGAGATAAATTTGATTACCGGATAGAGATAGACGATTCATTGGACCCGGATATAATATATGTCCCTAATATGTTGATTCAACCTCAATTGGAAAATGCAATTTGGCATGGGTTAAGGTATAAAGAAGAAAAAGGAACTTTACTCTTGAATATTTTTACCAATAATGATTATTTACATATATGTATTGAAGATAACGGGATCGGATTGAAAAAAAGTAATGAATTAAAGACCGCTCATCAACAGGCTCATCATTCTCGGGGTCTGACAAATACCCGGGAACGAATTTATCTGCTGAATAAGTTGTATCATACCCGTATAAGTATGGAAATAACGGATAAAGAAAATCAAGGAGTGACGGTTCGAATTAAGTTTCCCTTAAAAAAGAAAAATTAATATGCAAAAGATCCAAAGCGTAATTGTTGAAGATGAAATCACTGCCCGGGAAGTCTTAAAGAGTTATTTGGAAAAATATTGTCCGCAGGTAGAAGTCATCGGAGAAGCGGATAATTGCAAAAATGCGGTTCCGCTACTTCATAAACTCCGTCCGCAATTGGTCTTTTTGGATGTAGAAATGCCTTATGGAAATGCTTTTGATGTATTGGATGGATGTAAAGATTTGTTTTTTGAAACTATTTTTGTTACGGCATTTTCTGAATATTCGCTTCGGGCATTAAATCAAAGTGCAGCATATTATTTATTGAAGCCGGTCAGTATCGAAGACCTTATTATTGCCGTAAATAAAGTGCACGGGCATATTATTAATCATGAGATATTTAATCGGAATAAAATCATGGTGGAAAATTTTAAAGAATCCAAGCCTGAAAAGCAGCAGGTAATTTTACCTACTCTCGAGGGATTCGAAGTCGTGAAGATGGAAAATATTATTCGATTGCAAGGAAATGGTAATTTTACGGACATTTATTTAACCGATCGGACTAAAAGAATGGTATGCCGTTTCTTGAAGCATTTTGCCGAAATATTGCCTTTCCCGTTTATACGAGTACATAAATCCCATATTATTAATATCAATCATGTGATTGCTTATCATAAGGGTTCGGGCGGATATGTAGTGTTGGATACGGGAGTGGAAATTGAAATTTCTCCGGGTTATAAAGAACGCTTTTTGCAGTTGTTTAAATAAAAGAAAGGCGGTTCCGCGATTCTCATTTTAACATATCAATTTTTATCGCTTGCGGAACCGCCTTTAGAGAAATCATGATTTTTTGTTTATCTGTCAGTTAATATCCAATCCATGCATTTCTCTGTGTTTACAGTAAAAGATTCTTCCCCGCTGTGAACGGGAAAAGTTGGTATAATGAAAATAGGTTTATTTTTTTTCTTTTCAATCCGGTTTTCAAACCCCGAAATATTTATTCTTCAAAAGAATGTAACTCTAAAAGAGATTGGTCCGTGTCATTTATTCCTTTCAGAGGTGTTAAGAAAATTGCCAAAATTGCATTTGAATCAGAATCTTCAAAATGAAGCGTGTGAAAATTTAGTTGGCTCGTTGTTGTCATTAAACTATCTGTTATGTTTTCTGTTACAAATATAGATGTAGGAAAGATTGCTTCCAAATCCTATAACATTATTTAGATTTAATTCAAATAGAGGTTCTCCGGATTAACAACTTCCCTCTAAAATACAAATAAAATACAAATAATTAGTAGCTAATTTTCTATTTATTGATTACCGATCACTTTGGATTTGCTTATCCTTATTTCAAGTATATATATGTTGTAGAACATGTCTTTTTTTTAGGCGAAGAAAAATAGTCATAATACTTTTACACGGAAAATTTAAAATATACAATACCTTCGGGAGACCGGTTGACCGGAAAGGTCAAAGCGTGTCTCTTTTTATGTTGAAATTTGACACACAATAAATGAAATACTTATGAATAACTCTCAACAAAAAAACTATGTATTGCCTATTGTAATGATGATTGCACTTTTTGCAATGATCTCTTTTGTTACAGGCTTGCCTAACCCCATGGGGGTAATTGTTAAAAACCAATTTGGAGCATCCAATTTTATGTCTCAATTGGGAAATGCCGCCAATTTTATCGCCTATGCTTTCATGGGTCTTCCGGCAGGATTGTTGCTTCAACGAATCGGTTACAAAAAAACAGCATTGCTTGCTATTATTGTTGGTTTTACCGGGGTCGGGATTCAGTATATTTCCGGTTCAGTGGCTACTTCCAATAATTTTGCTATTTATTTGATTGGAGCATTTGTTTCCGGTTTTTCCATGTGTATGTTGAATACGGTAGTAAATCCGATGTTGAATACACTCGGAGGAGGTGGCAAAAAAGGAAACCAATTGATTCAGATTGGAGGTACATTCAACTCTTTGAGTGCAACTATTGTCCCTGTATTGGTCGGTTATTTTATCGGGAATGCGGTACGCCCTTCCATCAAAGATGCCAATCCCGCTTTATTCATCGCTATGGGAATATTTGCATTGGTATTCTTTGTTTTATTATTGGTAGATATACCGGAACCTCACAAAACCACCGAGAAAAAGGAAAAAAGCAAATACAGTCCTTTGTCCTTCCGTCATTTTATTTTGGGTACGGTAGCTATATTTGTATACGTAGGAGTAGAAGTGGGAATTCCCAATATCTCGAATTTGTTTATGACCACTAAGACTACGGAGCAATTTGCAGAATATGAACAAGAATATTTGAAACAAAAAAATGATCCGGCTTATTTGCAACAATTGATAGCGGAAGCGGATCGTGCGGTAGCGGAAGCGGATGTGGCCAGAGAACAAAAAGCTGCTGATCTGGACGAAAAGATTGCAAAAGCGAAGGTGGCCGATGCTAAAGTAATCAAAGAAGAAGACTATATAAAAGCAAAAGAAGTGAAAGTTCCCGGATTGGGAATGGATCCTGCCATTGCCGGAAGTGTAGTGGGTACTTATTGGTTTCTCATGCTTATCGGTCGTTTTTTGGGTGCATCATTGGGAGCCAAATTTTCAAGTAAGACCATGCTTTCTTTTACTTCACTTCTGGGAATAGCTTTGGTAATGATGGCGATCTTTATTCCGGTAGGAAGCTATATCAGTATGCCGGTATTTAAGAGCTCTATATCATTCGGATTGGAATCGGTACCGATTAATGTCTTTTTCCTCATACTGTGCGGACTTTGCACCTCAATCATGTGGGGAGGCATTTTTAACCTGGCAGTAGAAGGACTCGGAAAATATACGGCAGCTGCTTCCGGACTATTTATGGTTATGGTGTGCGGTGGAGGTATTCTTCCGCTGATTCAAGGTGCAGTAGTGGATGTTACCGATTACCTGACCAGCTATTGGGTCGTTGCTGTAGCATTGGGCTATCTTCTTTTCTATGCTCTTATCGGCTGTAAAAACGTAAATAAAGATATTCCCGTAGAATAGAACTTTCTCATTTTTAATCAACATATCGGAGTGCCTCGGATTAGTAATCGAAGAGGCACTCTTTTTGTATTTTCTTTTTTGTGAAAGATAATTTTTTAACCTTTAAGAGATAATAGATGAAAAAGCTGTTTTTATTAATTCTTTTGGCCCCGTTTCTTGCTTTCCCGGATTCCTCCCGGGCAGAAAATAACGATCGAAAATACTGGACCGATCTGCTTTATCAAATGGCGGAACCTGTTTTAAGTAATATGAGCAAAGGCGAATTAATTAAGAATATGCCGGTAGAAGTAAGTCCCCGATGGGATAACCGGAATAAGCGGGTAACCTACATGGAAGCTTTTGGACGATTGATGGCGGGATTGGCCCCCTGGCTGTCCTTGCCGGACGATAATACTCCGGAAGGACGACAACGCAAACAGTTAAGAGAATGGGCACTGAAAAGCTATGTTCATGCGGTAGATCCTCAAAGTCCGGACTATCTTCAATGGGAGAAAGCGGGACAGGCGATGGTCGATGCCGCATTTATTGCTCACAGCTTGATCAGAGCTCCGAAACAACTTTGGGAACCGTTGGATAATGTAACAAAACAACGTTATATTAATGAGTTTAAGAAGATACGAAAGATAAATCCTCCTTACAATAATTGGTTATTATTTTCTGCAATGATCGAGACATTTTTGTTTACGGTAGATCCGGAAGAGGCGGATATGTATCGTATCCATTCTGCATTGAGGAAAATTGAAGAATGGTATGTGGGCGACGGTTGGTATGCCGACGGTACTCATTTTGCTTTCGATTATTATAACAGTTTTGTTATCCAACCGATGTATGCAGATATTTTAGAAGTAATGGCGAAGAATAAAAGGGTAAAGCCGCAGGAATCGGATCTTGCTAAGAAAAGAATGAAACGATATAGTGAGATATTGGAAAGATTTATCTCTCCGGAAGGAACATTCCCGGCATTCGGGAGATCAATTACTTATCGAACAGGTGTATTTCAACCGTTGGCCGATTTGGCTTGGAAAGAGGAATTACCTGAAACATTGCCGGAGGGACAAGTTCGTGCTGCCTTGACGGCTGTATTGAAACGGATGTTTTCTGTAGAAGGAAATTTTGATGAAAAAGGATTCTTGCGATTGGGATTTGCCGGGCATCAGCCTGAAGTGTCCGATCCCTATACCAATAATGGAAGCCTGTATCTTACCTCTTTTTCGTTTTTACCGTTGGGACTTCCTGCAAATCATTCGTTTTGGACTTCTGAAGCATTGGATTGGACCCAAAAAAAGGCATGGAGCGGAAAACCTTTTCCCAAAGATCAATCCTTGAGAGAATGAAAAAAAGAGGAATGAGAAACGGGAAATGATATTATAATATATTTC
>DAIQOU010000730.1:0-2230 GCA_036787725.1 Bacteroidales bacterium | reverse complement strand
ATAACGGATTATGTTTAAGACAATAAAATTATTCTTACTGATTTTTATATTAAATGGAGGAAATATGACGGGGCAACATAAAAGGCCTGTTTATTTGGACAGCAATCAACCGATTGAAATGCGTATTGAAGATGCTCTTGCCCGCATGACATTGGAGGAAAAAGTGGCTATGTGCCATGCCCGGTCCAAATTCAGTTCTCCCGGAGTACCGCGGTTGGGAATCCCGGAAAATTGGATGACGGATGGTCCTCATGGTATTCGCCCCGAAGTTTTATGGGATGAATGGGAACAGGCGGGATGGACAAACGATTCATGTATTGCATTTCCGGCACTGACGTGCTTGGCGGCTACTTGGAGTAAAGAGATGTCTTTACTTTATGGAAAAAGTATTGGGGAGGAGGCGCGCTATCGGAATAAGAATGTGCTTTTAGGGCCCGGTGTAAATATATACCGGACTCCGCTAAACGGTCGTAATTTTGAATATATGGGAGAAGACCCTTGTCTTGCTTCGAAGATGGTAGTTCCTTATATACAAGGAGTTCAACTCAATGGAGTAGCTGCTTGTGTTAAACATTATGCCCTCAATAATCAAGAAACGGATCGTCACAC
Source organism: Bacteroidales bacterium (assembly GCA_036787725.1). Lineage (GTDB taxonomy): Bacteria > Bacteroidota > Bacteroidia > Bacteroidales > Azobacteroidaceae > DAIQOU01. The sequence goes on along the minus strand of DAIQOU010000730.1, from coordinate 1,621 downwards.
TGTAAATGTGAATGTGGATGATCGTGCCTTGTATGAAATTTATCTCCCCGCTTTTAAAGCAGCTGTCCGGGAAGGAAAAGCTTGGGCCATTATGGGAGCTTATAATAAATATAAGGGGCAATGGGCTTGTCACAATCAATATTTGCTGAATGACATTCTCCGGGGAGAATGGGGCTTTGATGGAGTGGTCGTATCCGATTGGGGAGGAGTAAATAATACGTTGGAGGCTGTTTATCATGGGTTGGATATGGAATTCGGCACGTGGACGGATGGATTAAGTGAAGGGGCCGGTAATGCATATGATAAGTATTATCTTTCCCGGCCCTTCCTTGCTTTACTTCGCTCGGGTGAAGTGAAAGAGGAGGAAGTGGATAAAAAGGTGCGTAATATACTTCGTCTTGTATTCCGTACCACTTTGGATCCGAATCGTCCTTCCGGCTCGTTCGGAAGTCCGGAACATGCTGTTGCCGGGCGTAAGATAGCGGAAGAAGGTATCGTTTTGTTGCAAAATAAAAATAATGTTTTGCCTATCGACTTCAGTAAAACAAAGAAAATACTTGTAGTCGGAGAAAATGCAATAAAAATGATGACCGTGGGAGGGGGAAGTTCTTCATTGAAGGCAAAATATGAAGTGTCTCCGTTGGATGGAATCAAAAAACGGATGGATCGCGAGACAGAAGTAATATATGCACGCGGATATGTGGGAGATGTAACCGGCAGTTATAACGGAGTGGTATCGGGACAAGATCTGACCGAGTCTCGTTCCGAGGCAGAGTTACTTACGGAAGCAGCCCGGTTGGCCAAAACAGTCGACTTGGTAATTTTCATTGGAGGATTAAATAAAAGTGATTATCAGGATTGTGAAGGACATGACCGTAAACAACTTGGTTTACCGTATAATCAGGACAGCGTAATCAGAGAGTTGGCTAAAGTAAATAAAAACCTGGTTGTAGTAAATATATCCGGTAATGCTGTTGCCATGCCCTGGGTGAAGGAAGTACCCGCTATTATACAGTCGTGGTATAATGGAACAGAGTCCGGAAACGCATTGGCATCCGTTTTGGCCGGAGATGTAAATCCTTCGGGGAAACTGCCATTTACTTTTCCCGTCAAATTGGAAGAGACGGGTGCACATAAGGTGGGAGAATTTCCGGGAGAGAACAATGAAGTTACCTATAAAGAAAGTATTTATGTGGGATATCGATGGGCGGATAAAGAGAAAATCAAACCGTTGTTCTCCTTTGGGCACGGACTGAGCTATACCGTTTTCGAGTACGGACAGGTAACAGCCGACAAAAAAGAAATAAATGCGGATGATCAAATCACCTTTTCCGTGAACGTGAAAAATATAGGGAAACAAGACGGAAAAGAAATCGTACAATTGTATATAAGCGACTTAAAGTCATCACTTCCCCGTCCGGTTAAAGAGTTAAAAGGGTTTGAAAAAGTGAATCTGAAAACCGGAGAAGAAAAAACGGTAACCTTCACCATTGATAAATCGGCCCTCTCCTTTTTTGATGACCGAAAACACGAGTGGATAGCTGAACCGGGTGACTTCGAAGCGGTAGTTGCGGCTTCTGCAACCGATATCAAGTCTGTAATTAAATTTAAACTGAAGGAG
>DAIQOU010000199.1:0-7973 GCA_036787725.1 Bacteroidales bacterium | reverse complement strand
TCCATTGTAAGTTCTTGCACTTTCTTTGACATTTGTATCAATTGAGTCTTTTGTCGGGTGATCTTTTCGTTTTGTTGCACCAGCATTCCGTTTTGTTCCGATAGTTCTTCTTTTTGTTTTTCCAACAACCGTTTTTGTTCTTTCAAAGCAGCGGTTCTTTCTTCCACTTTTTTACTCAACATTTCCTTTTGTTTTTGAAGAATATGGATACGACGGAAATAAATATATATCACCAAACAGGTGGTTATAATTATCATAAGTAAAATAAAACGAGTTGTTTTATAAAAGAAGGGTTTCACTATAACTTGTAATTCGGTTATCGGACTGTTCTCTGTGATTCCGTCCGGCGCATACTTTACCTGAAAAACATATTTTCCGGCCGGAAGGTTGGTATAATTGGCAAATCGGCGATTGCCCGACACATTAATCCAATGATCATCAAATCCTTGTAATCGGTAACTGTATACGGCAGTTACCGGAGAATCGTAATTGAGAGCAGAGAATTCCAGCGAAAATGATTTATCGCTTTCGTGCAAGTATATTGTTTTAACCGAAGAAATATCGGAGTCGATATACGATTCTCCCGGTTGTATTACTTTATTCATTACACTGAGTTTCGTTAGTGTTACTTCTGTATTCAGTGTCCTTGTATTATATCGTTTGGGATCGATTACTGTCAGACCGTCGATAGTGCCAAAATAGAGCAGGCCGCTTTGAGATGCAGCATATGCGTTCCAGTAAAATCGGTTTCCCGGTAATCCGTCTTCCTTTGTATAATTGACAAATTTTTCGGTTTGAGGATTGAAACAGGATAATCCGTTGTTTGTGCTGATCCATAATTGCTTTCTTTCATCTTCTAGAATTCCCCGTACACTGTTGCTTATCAGACCGTTTTGATTATTATAATTAATGAAACGTCCGATGGTTCCGTCTTCATTCGGTATATGTTTGAATAATCCGTTTCCGTTACTGCCTATCCACAGCGTACTGTCTGAATCCAACAAAAAGCAGCAAATATATTCTCTTAAGCGGGAAGTCGGTTCATCCAGTTTGTATTTCAGATAAGTATAGTTGAATTTATTATTCTTTTCCGAATGCAAATCAAAGATAAAAACCCCGTAGGCAGTTCCCATCCATAATTGTCCGTCTGCATCTATAACGGCACCAACGGCACTCGGTATCTTATTCTCTGTTTTGTCTTCTCGAAATGGAGAATATAAATTATCGGTTTTGAAGTCATAATAATAAATTCCTGCATCTGCTCCGATCCACATCAAATCGTTGATCGGATCATAACATAAAGATCCTATGAAATTAATCGGAAAACCGGGATTAAACCAAGGAGCAAAGTATTTTTTTGCCGGCATGCCGGCATGTTCCGGTTCAAAAACCGTGATCCCGCCTCCCCATGTTCCCACCCAGAGCCGGTTTCGGTTGTCTTTCACAATTGTGCTTACCGAATTATGACTCAGGTCACTATTTTCGTGCGTATAATGATTGAAATGTTGACTGTTTTTCTTTTTCTCATTGAGTCCTCCCTCAATCGTGCCTATCCATACTGTTTCATTTTCGTCTTCGAAAATAGCATTGACCGGATTGGGCAATAAACTTCCGGGTTCTCGTTCATTATGAATATAATCGCGTATAAATAGCTTTTTAGGGGTAATTTTATTCAATCCTCCCGTTTCGGTTCCAACCCAAATTATATCTCCGTCTGCCATCATACAATTAATAAAATTGGAATTCAAGCTCTTACCGTTTACCATTATTTGTTCAAAATCATCGGTAATCGGGTTGTATACATTGAGTCCTTTATAAGTACTTACCAGTAATTGGTTTTCACTGCTAAGGGCTAAATCCGTAATAAAACTTTGAGTCAAGCTTCTGCTTTGGCCGTCATACTCATAGGATTTAATTATTTCTTCATTTTTGTCGTAGCGAATCAATCCGAGATTGGTTCCGATCCAAATTTCATTTTCTTTCGTACAAAGAGCGCTGATTCTGATTCCTTCCTTAAATTCCAGTTGAGGACTTATAGTAGCAGGATATAATTCTTTTCCGGCGGTAAATACTTTACTTATCTTATGGCCGACAGCCAACCAAACGTTACCGTCATTATCCGGATCTTCTATCACTACCGGATAATCGGAAAAGCCGGAATAAAGAGACCGGCTTTTTATGGGATTTCCTTTTTCATCAAATGTTATTTTATATACAGTATCATTACTGTAAATCCAATTGTTTCCTTGGCTGTCTTTTGTTATATAGGAGACGGGTTGTTGAAGGAGGGAAGAAATTAATCCTTGAGCGTCCGGCAGGGTAACTGCTTTATGGGTGGACAAATCCAGTATATCCAGTCCTTCGCTCGAAGCGATCCACAAACGTCCGAACGCATCTTCACAACAACTGTTAATAAAGTTGCTTCTTAATTTTGCATTGGGAGTATTTATATTATAATGTACGAACTCGTATCCGTCATATCTTGAAATTCCTCCTCCTCGGGTAGCTAACCAGAGAAATCCCCGACTGTCTTTATAAATAAAGTCAATGAAATCATTCAGCAGGCCCTGCTCCATTGTAATATAGGCAAAATTGTTTCGTGAAGTAAATAATTCCTGAGCTTTTACACTTGACAAAGTAAAAAGGAGATAAAACAGGATGAATGTGTATAACAAATGTGGTCTCATGGCAGCTGAATTTATAAAACAAAAATATCTGTTCTTCCTTGTTTTGCAAAGTATCATTTACTTTGTTTTTCTCATTTCAGGTGTTTGTCCGCTTTTTTTGTTCGATCATCCTCCTTCCTCTCTCGTTTTATCATCTTCTTTGTTTATCATTTTTAAATATAATTGCCATGATAAAACAAATAAGTTCTCAGTTTGGAAACCTAGTTAAGTATGCGGTGATGATATCGGTCATTTTAATAATTCAGGATAATATAAATGCACAAACTTTGCCTGTTAAAGATATAGAAGCAACGATTCATACCGAAGAGGCCGGGGATTTGATTCACCCTTTTATGTACGGCATGTTTACCGAACTTCTTCATAATATGTTTGAGAATGGAGTTTGGGCTGAAATGCTCAGTGATCGTAAATTTTTTTATGCAGTAGATAACTCATCTTTGTTGGAGCCCCGTAATACACGAAGACATCAGTTGAGATGGCGACCGACGGGAGCGGAGTCAAGTGTGTCCATGGATAAAGAACATGTATATGTCGGAAAACAATCTCCAAAAATCACTCCGGCCGGTAAACCGGAAGGGATTAAACAGTCCGGACTTTGGTTACGCGCCGGAAAAGGATATGAAGGCCGTGTTGTATTAAGCGGTGATCCCGGGATTAAAGTAACTGTCAGTTTGGTATGGGGAAGTAAAGCAAACGAACGGGAGCATATTGTGATTGATATGCTTACTAAGGATTACAAAAAGTTCCCGTTTCATTTTACAGCGAAAGGCGATACCAATGAAGGATATATAGAAATTGCCGGTGAAGGGCCGGGGTCTTTTCACATCGGAGCTGTTTCATTAATGCCGGATGATAATATTCATGGCTTTAGAAAAGATATCGTTGGAATACTTAAGTCGGTAGGGGCTACTATTTATCGTTGGCCCGGGGGAAATTTTTTGGCAAATTATGATTGGAGGCATGGTATTGGAGACCCGGATCAACGTCCTCCGCGATATGATTATGCATGGTTTACAGTAGAATCGAATGATGTAGGTACCGATGAATTTTTAACATTCTGTGAACTAATAGGGACAGAGCCTTATTTGGTGGTCAATAGCGGGTTGGGAGATGCCTATTCGGCAGCCCAATGGGTTGAATATGTGAACGGACATCCCGGCACACCCATGGGAATGTGGCGTTCGACCAACGGGCATCCCGAACCTTATCAGGTAAAATATTGGGGTATTGGAAATGAAATGTATGGAGAATGGCAAATCGGTTATATGTCGAGTTGGCATTATACGTTGAAACATAATTTCTTTGCAGAAGAAATGCGTAGGAAAGATCCGACCATTAAACTTATCGCTTCCGGCGCTACTATTTATGAAACGGGAACCACTGCCCGACATCATCGGAAACCGTTGCGTATGAAGCTGCCCGTTGAATATCTTAGTGAAGATGACTGGACCGGTATGTTACTTAAAAACAGCTTGGAAAATATTGACTACATGGCAGAACATATTTATACTTATTTTAACGGCTATTTTGATCGGGAAAAACAAGATTGGGTAGCCCAACGCGATACATTGGTCGATTTGGTGCGTCGCACCCCTAATCGGATAAAAGGGATGGTCGAAGCAATGAAAGAATATGAAATGCGTCTCCCGGGGGTAAAAGAAAAAAGAATTCCTTTTTGGGTAGATGAATGGGTTGCCGGTGAAGGACCGGGATTTAAAAACACCATAGGAGTTGCAACGGCTTTACATGAGTTCATTCGTCATTCCGATTATATAATGATGAGTGCCTATACCGGATTCAACGGATTATACAGATATAATGATGCAGATGCGGTGATCAGTTCGACCGGGTTGTTATTTCAATTGTTTTTGAAATACCATGGAGAACTACATGTACCCGTAACGGGTAATTCTCCCCAAGCTGTATTGAAAGGAACGGTCGGGGTGGATATTCCGCAAGACGTGTCGGGAAGTCCTACCTATCCGTTGGATGTTTTGGCTACCATCAATAAGGATAAATCAAAGCTGGTGGTTTCGATTGTAAACCCTACTTATACGGAACAACAAATTAAACTGAATTACGAAGGAGCAAAGCCGGAAAATGAGGTGAAAGTGTATGTATTGGCGCCTTCCGAGGTGACGGATGAAAACTCGCCGGCAAAACCCGATGTCATTCGGATCAGAGAAAGTAAAGAGAAATATCATCGCAATATACACGTTCCGGCACACAGCATCACCTTCTGTGAATATGAATTAAAAAGGAAGAAGTAGGAGAACCGGAGTTTCGGGCAGAAGGCAGATACAGTCAAACCTTCTGTCCGTAGATTATCTTTTATTATTTTTGTTTGTCAGGCGATTTCCCAAGTGAATAATTATTTGTTTCGTTTTGACGGTTTTTAATTGAACCCTGTTTTTATGCAAATAGATAAAAAAGAGTATGGTAAAGCAATGTACGTACAGATCTTTTAAGTCAAAAATGAAAAGGGGTTTTAAGTAAATATAATCCAACGTACCTTTTTCCCAAATCAAGTTACCGATAAGGGAGCAGGCCACTCCGGCTATTTGAAAAGCAAGCGCAACATCCAAGATTTTTGTATGATTATTCAACGTTTTCTTGAAAAAATCATAGATTCCCAAGAAAATGATCTGGATGGCCGTGAATAAGATAAGGTGAAACCCCAACCCTAAATTTATATGAAAGTGCTTATAAAGCAGTACATTCACATAACTGTGTTTATCGTTGAAAACCGGATTGAACTCAAGTAAAGACGGAATAATTTCCCCGTGATTATTCATGAAAAAGGTATAGATAATGATTTTGACAGCCTGATCCGTACCAATCAACAAAATTATTAAGAAAATAATCGTTCCGGTTTTCATGAGTTTACTTCTTCCTGTTTCTGTCTTTTTTCAATAAGTTTCATAAATCAATTCATTATTTCTTTCCTGTTCGGCCGAATAATTCACATACAGGAACAGTTGTCCGGCCGGGCTTTCTCCGGTATCGTATCCGATGCTGAAAGAGCCGTCGGGATAAATAATAATATCGTTGAGAGGCGGTTCATTTTCATCTTCATCGGGAAATTCTTCTTTTAGAAGTTGTCTTCCTTCTGCGTCCCATCGGGGTAAATTCAAAATTATGTTTTTCAATTGTTCCGGTTGATATCGGTTAATATCTTCTTCCTTTTCCATATCGAGACATCCGTTTAATATACCGTTGCAGGCAAATGTACAAGGGACGCCAAAATAAATCGAATGACCATATTCGCCTTCTTCAAAAGTGGAAGCAGTAAGGGCTTCTTTGAGAATTTGTTTGATTGAATTCATATTTCATTGTTTTTTATACTAATAATTTGTTTTATTCTTCTTCTTTAAGCAACTTGGTTGTAAAATAAGCTTTTAATTCCACCCGGTATTTATTCTTTTTTCCGTTGGCTATTCGCCAAAAGTCATTACTTTTGAGTTCTACCATTCCCGCTATGGGATCTTCCTTCTTAAAGGTGGGTTTTTCTGTTAATATACAGGAGGTATAAGAGCAGGGTACGGAAAGTTTATAGGTCAATTTTGTATCCGATTCATTGTATTTATAGATTTCGGAATCCGCTTTTTCCAGGTAAGTAAGTTCATAGTTGTCTCCAAACAGGTCCAGATAAAATCCGATAGCCATGGCAAATCCTACAAATCCTGTGATTTCAATGGTATCTCCTTGCCGGAATATCATATAAAGCAGTTCTGCTTTTTCATTCTCTTTGCCGAAGTTATCAAATACTATTTTGTCATCTTCGTATAATCTTATTTCCATATTCCCCATAGGAACACCGTTCATATGAAAGGTATATTTACTAACTTCTTCTTTTAGTTGGGGATTCACCGTATAGTTGCCGATTGATCCCGAATTTTGGGATTTACAAGAGAGTAGTAAAAGGGAAAAGAAGAGAATAAACGGTAATTTTTTCATGTTATTTTTATTCGATAAGAGTAAATATAAGAATAAGTTTTTTTATTCAACGATAAAGTATTTGATTTCATAAAGAAACGAATAATATATGATTCTTTGCCATTAGAAACAGTTGAAATTTCCGGTTTGTATGGAGTGGTTGACCATTGTATTGCAATCATTCTTTAGTTCTCCGGTAGTTGAGATACAAATATCTTTACAGGGACGTTGCTCCGAGCCTTTGCCTGCCGAGATATATCCGGGAGAAGAAACTTTGTTTTTGTAAATGCGTACTCGTTGGCTGTAAACGGCTATCAGGCATAAACCGGTAATTGTATTTTCGTAAGCTTCCATATCGGTTCCTCCATGGAAACTAATACCTCCGACGCAATCTCTGATTGTATTGTGATGAATTTTTATTTGACGGGCTATGCATCCGTAGTTCACTTCAGGTTCAATATCTATTCCAAATTGAGGGTCGGTGCCATATATATTATAAATATTATTGCGAGACAACTCAACTCCGTCGGCATCCACCACACTGATGCCTTGTCGTCGGCAATCCGAAATCTCACATTCTGTTATTTGAATGTTTTTGCAAAAATGAGAATTTCCCGTTACATGCCCGTATCGAGTAATAATAACGCCGTCACCGGTCATCCCTTCTATCCTCATGTTTTTAATGGTGATGTTGGCGGATGATATGATATTGATTCCAAATCCGTATTCATGACTTTTGTTTGGTTCGTAAGTATGTTGATGCCGATCGCCGATCAAGTGTCCTCCGAAGATGGTAACATCCGAAACATGTTCCAGTTGAAGTATCCCGTAAGTCTCATAATCATTGGGTTCGATATAAATCTTTACTCCTGTTAAATCAAGCGTTATACCATCCGGAATAATAATGCCATCGGTTGGCGGAACCCATCTGTTATTACCCGTACATTGGATAAGATATTCGCCCGGGGTTAGTTTTATATAGGAATGTCCTTCTGCTTTGGCATGTTTTAAAGCTTTATTTATTCCGTCGGTGGTTGCTCGTGCATTTGTTTTGTTATTGCTTATATTGAATTTGGAATTTTGGATAACATATACATTTTCATGAGCGGATTCAGTTCCTTTTTGGCATGAAATGCAAACCGGCAGTAACAAAAACAGAATAATATATTTTATTTTCAGACTGCTTTTTTGGGGCAGAAGTTGCTTATTCGATTGATAAACGGTTTTGTCAGGTATGGATTTCCATTTTTCGGCGTCATTCTCTCTGATCTTAATTTTTTTTCCGGTTTGCAGCATTATTTTTTCGGATCAATAAAAAATTACTTTGTTTACTTTCTTTGAATGAAAAGC
>DAIQOU010000729.1:0-2243 GCA_036787725.1 Bacteroidales bacterium | reverse complement strand
ATAAAAAAATAATGATATTTGTAAAATAACATGCGTAATTAAAATAAAAGAATTTTATTTGTTGTCAGGATGACATTAAATGCAAAATAGAACAGAATTAAAAAATGAGTAGCAGCAGTAAATCAAAAGAAGGTATTAAAAATAAGCTATTTAAGCATGCAGCAAGGATGTGGGGCGTGAAAAACGTATCCGATTTGGATCCGTTGATTCAACGATTGTCGGAGGGTTTGGCAAGTGAATTGTATGAGGTATATAATACCATTGAGGATATACAAACGCGGATTTTGGAAAACCTGGCGAGCGTATTGACTCCTAAAGATATTATATCTCCTCGTCCGGGTCATGCCATTCTGCATGCTTTTCCGGAGGAACCGATGCTGACGGTAAAAGACGATACTGTTTTTTATGATGACCGTCTCCCTCCGGAGATGCGGGAAAACGGAATCGCTAAATTGTTCTTTACTCCGGCAGTCGATTCCGTATTGGTCAAAGGGAATGTTCGGTATGTTTTGAGTCAACGGTCGTTGTATGAAATGGAGGGCCCTACCGATAAACGTATTTTAGCCAATTCTTCCGGATTGACGGAAGAGATGAATCATACTGTTTGGATAGGGATAGAGTTGGATCCGAATGTGAAGAAGTTGTCGAATATTCCGTTTTATATGGCTTTTCCGCAAACGGAGAACCGATATGAAGCTTATTCGTTGTTGAAATACACCAAATGGTATATCGACGGAGAATCGATCCCGATTAAAAACGGATATCCGTATTCCCGGGAGGAAAGCAATATTCCTTCCATCTTTTCCGATGCGGATCCGATGAATGTTTTTCGAAAAAATATATTGGATTTTTACCGGAATCAATATGTAACCTTAAATACAAGTAAAAGAGCGAATGAATTGCAAAAAGTAAGCTTTCCGGAAAATATGGACCGTTTTTATAAGCCGGAGCTGATCGATAAGTTGAAGCCTTGTATCTGGATCCGGATTGAATTCCCGCCGCATATCACCGATACCGTGATCAATGATACGCTTGTTTTGTTGAATACCTTTCCGGTGATCAACCGGCGTCTGATCAATAAAACGCACAAGAGCAATAACATCATGGGAATTGTTTCACTGACGACCGGAGTAAAAGAGAGTTTTCTTTCGGTAGAAAAAGTGGTTGATTCTTATGGAGCGGAATATACTTCCATTCCTTACCAAACTTCTTCCGAAGAGGAATCGGGAGTATATACGTTGAAGTGCGGAGGAATGGAACGCTTTGACGTTCGTTCGGCCAACGATTACTTGGAAAGATTGAATGACCTGATCCGGAGTGAGATTTCGGCTTTCAGCATGTACGGTATCGATACGATTAAAACGTTGGTTACGGAATTACAGTCTTCGTTGAGAAAAATAGAACAGAAGCTGAGGGAGAAAAAAACGGATAAGGAATTGAATCATTACCTGTTGGTCGATACGATTCATCCCAATGATATTCTGTTTGTCGATTATTGGGTTACGGCCAATGAATATGCTAACGGATTGACTACCGACCGGGTATTGAAATCGCTGAATACGCTTCCGGTAGACGTCGATTCCGTGATTTTGGTGAGCAATACGATCGGAGGTAAAAAAGCTCCTTCTCCTACGGGACTGTTGAATGCTTTCCGGTATGCTCTGACCGGGCGGGATGTCGTTTGCACTCAAGAGGATATAAAGAATTATTGTTGGTACGAGTTAAGCGGAAAAATAACGGATGTGGAAGTGTGCAGAGGCATCGCCGTGAGTCCCCGGCCGAAAGAAGGCCTGATCCGTGTAACCGAAATCGTATTGACAGCTCATAAGTTGTACCGGGAAGCGCTGAGCGATCCGCAAGTGCTTGCCGAGTTCCAAAGCCGGTTGGAAAGCAAGTCGCTGAGCGATTTCCGATACCGGATAAAGGTGGTGTAGTTTAAATGAGAAATGAGAAATGAGAAGTGAGAAATGAGAAGTGAAGAATTAATATTTTCGGTTTCAAAAGGTCAAGTGTTCTTTGAATGGGTTACGGATTGTAAGTTTCGTTTCGAAAAAAGCGCGAAGGGAAGAGGTAAAGTCCGAACGCGCTTCGGGGTGGATTTCGTCGAGACGTCTTATGGGAGGGTGTGTCAAAAGTACGGGTATTTCCCGACGGGTTATGAATCGGATGCAATTACCCCGAAAGGGGTAAATATAGATAACCCCGAGTGCAACTCGGGGCAGTAAGGCTCCCTGCTAAAAGAA
>DAIQOU010000728.1:0-2244 GCA_036787725.1 Bacteroidales bacterium | reverse complement strand
TTTTCAGAGATAGCTAACCTTTGTGCGATCTCTTTATTGGAGAATCCATTTTTACTTAAGCAGGCTCGGAAACCACCGAGCTTTTTCCATGATGCGAACAAAATCCGGCTTTGTATCTTCTCGATTCCAATCTCGTTGAAGTTCACATGCCAACTGAGCCAATGTTGTAAGCTGTGCTCCGGCTTGTTCTACCCGGCGAAGAGCGGATTCATGCGCAATAACCGAAGTTCCCCCTACACAATCAACAACAGGATAAACTTCAAATCCTTCCCGGATAGCATCAATAGTAGGAAAAGTCAAACAGGCTTCTGTCCATAAGGCTGCCATCAGTAATTTTTTTCTTCCGGTAGCTAACACCGCTTCATAAAATTCCTTGTCTTCCCAAGCATTAATGCTTGTACGGTCATAAGAATAAACATCACCTAATCGCTCTCGGATGGGAGGAATGGTATCCTTATTAACGCCGGTACGCACATTCACTGTAGAAAGAATGACAGGCAGCTTATACGCTTTTGCCAATTCTGCCAATACACCCATATTCATAATTAACATCCTTTTATCCATTGAATTGATGGAAGTAATCTGTATAGGTTGATAATCAATAATCAATAATACCGCATTTTCCGGCGTTATCAGGTGATCCGTTTTCGAATCTCTTTTAGAAAAACTGCTCATATAATTTATATTTTTTGTTTATCGTCTTTATTTGCCTTCTATTAAACAATTTAATCTATTAAAAAGTTGATTGAAAAGAGATTCGTTAAACGGATCCTTCTAAGAAATGCCATTCCGGAAAATACATATGTATGTATAAACTATGAATAAAGCAGTTAGTCTTATCCTTCTGTAATAAAATAATATTTTTATGGCAGGAGTCCCTTAGAAAGGGACAATACGTATAAATAGAAGATAAATAAAGGTTGTGAATTGAACGACAGATACCAATAAAACAATTAAATTCAGAAAATCATTTTAAATATCGAGAGGGATTAATTCCTTCATGCTTTTTAAAAAATTTAGATAAATGACCGACATCTGTAAAGCCGAATTCCGTCGCAATCTGTTTAAGTGTAATTTCTCCGCTTTGAAGCCGCCTTTTTATGAGTTGCAACTGTAGTTTTTCTAAATAATTTCGATAATTCATTCCAAAATTTCGCTTGAAATAAGTACTGAAATAGGCCGGTGATATATTAAAACATGCGGAAATGTTTTTAATGGAAATAAATTCCCGATTATATATATTTTCTTGAATATATGCTGCAATATGAGCATTCGCCGGAGTTTGTTTTTCCGGCTTAATATTACGTTTTTCCAAGTATTCTTTGATTATTCCGAAAACAGATAAAATCTGAAAATAAACAATTGGAGACCGAACAACATCCATCGTAGAATTATAAAGAATAATATTTTCAAAAATATTCTTTAATATGATTTGATAAGGTTCTTTTACTGTTATTTTATCCTGTTTTAACCATTGTATCTGCATGATAGATGCAGGTGTTACTTCAAAAAAGATATTCTTCGATGAATGACTGTGAAATTCAAAATAACCGGAAGTAAATTTTATATAAGTAAAACGGGTTATCGTGTTCACCGTGAAATAATGGCGGTCGCCCGGAGCCAGCAAAAATAAGTCTCCCTTCTCATAAGGAATTGTAATGTTGTTAAATACATGAACACCCTCTCCATAATGAATATAAATGATTTCAAAATGGTCTTGGCCATGTAATTCACAAGAGTATTCTTCCTCAATCACATCCACAATCTTTAACGGCTCCAACTGACTGCACCTTCTCATAACACAAATATACAAAATAATATAATTTTTATACAAGTCTTCTCGTTGTCGTATGCATTACCTTTGCGCTTGATTAAAGCTTTACTAACTTATTAAAAATAACAAATGAACATAAAAATTTTATTTTCGATAATCACTTTTGCATTATTAATCACCTCTTGTATGAACAGTAATAAAAAAACGAATAAGGAAAGTCCTGAACAATCTGCCGGGAACCCGGTCGATTCCTCCTCCGGTTGGAAAGCGGGATACGATCGAATAGAAGCATCGGAATTACCCGATAACGTTATTCATCTCATCGGAAAAGAATGGATGTTGGTCACTGCAGGCAAAAAAGATTCATATAATACCATGACTGCCAGTTGGGGTGGTATGGGCTATATTTGGGAACGACCTTCCTCTTTTATATTCATACGTAATACACGTTATACCTATCAATTTCTGCA
>DAIQOU010000727.1:0-2244 GCA_036787725.1 Bacteroidales bacterium | reverse complement strand
AATCTATTTTTTTTATTTTTAGTAATTCGATTTGTTTACCTTATACTACTGAATTATTTTAGATAAAGTAATTTCCAATGTTTCGGCCCGTAATCCCACTTCAAGTATTTTCCTGGTTTTATCGATTAACAATCCGTAAGGGATTCCTTTGAAATTATATGCTTCCATCATTTCCGAACCGCCTTTCAAATCAACCAAACTGACCCAGGGAATCTCCAGTTTCTTCAATGCAGATTTCCAAGATAATTCGTTGGTATCAATTGAAATACCCAATATCTCAAAACCTTTATCCCTGTATTTTTCATAAATCTTTTTCAGATGAGGCACTTCTGCCATACAGGGACCGCACCGGGATGCCCAGAAATCGATGTAAAGATAAGCAGATTGGCCGGCTACTTCGGAGATCCGTCGGTTATCTCCCCGCTCATCCGTCAGTTCAAAATCAATGAAAGGTTGATTAACGGTTTTTTCTTGCTCCTTCATAAGCCTTTCGGATTCTTTTCTCCATGCCACTGCTTCTTTAACCTCGGGATCTTGTCGGATACGATCATCCAACATTTCGTAGATGGCAGTAAAGTCTTTTTCTTTTAAGAAAGTAATATTCCGGATAAAAACAATTTTACCCAACAGATTATTTATATTTTCTTTAATAAAACGGATTGCATATCGTTGGGCTTCCTCAGCGTTTTGCAACAATAAATTATAGATGGAATCATTCGTCTGATCTTGTTGATATACAGCATAAATCTCTTGAGTCTTTTTATGAAAATATTGTTCTTCCTTTGTATAGGCTTGATACGATTCATTCAAAGGAGTTCCCGTAATTATATCTTCCATGCCGATCCGTACATCAATAGTTCCTCTTTCCAATATTACTTTTGCAGACCATACCGTATCGGGATAATTTCCGTAGGTGATGATGGAAAGATCTTCCAAATATTCTTTCCCTGTAAAAGTAAAGGAATGATCTTTCATCCGGGTTGTGTCTACCGTGTGAATTTTATTGTCTTTGAAGGTAAATAGCATAATATACTCTCCATCTTTACCTTTATCCAATTTTCCGTTTAGCTTAAATCCGTCTTCTCCGTATAAAAGGATCGGAAATATCCACAATAAAACGGCCGTTATTGCATACATCGATCTATTCGTCATTTTCGATCTTCTCTTCTTTTATCGGTTCACAAATAAAGAGTCCGTTACGATACTTTTCACCAAACCACATGACTGCTTTTTTCGGTTCGTGTGTACCATATACTTTTATTTCATTCTTTTGATACTTTTCTCCTACCCATCGGGAAGATACTTCTTTACCATCCAACAAAAAGACTACAACGGTAGTATCGATCACATTTTTGTCGTCCTCTTGGACGAGAGTGGCTTTTATGTCCGGTCGGAAGAAAGCAGATAACAGTATATAGGATATACCTGCTACAATTATTTTTTTCATATTATTTATTAATTTGTTTGTAATTCAGATGACTCATTTTTATTGTATTTTGGAGAATTCATTCTCCGGATAAAGCAATTCCCGAATATGCTTTTCAAATTCGGCCACTTGTTTAATTACCTGTTCATTTTCAACAGCACCTCCGCTCTTGTAATAAGAGATCATTCCCGACGAATTAATAATCAGGGTAGTGGGAAATGCCGAATTAAAATTTAGACGACGACATTCCCGGTCTTCCACGGCACAGACTGTATAAGGCAAATTATATTTATCTGCAACTGCTTTTGCCCGTTCTTTCGAATCGTTGGTAAATGATAAAAATAAAAAAAGAGAATCAGTTTCAAATGTGTGATAAAGCTTGGTCAATTCATCAAATTCGGCAATACAAGGAGCACAATGTTCAAACCAAAAATTAATTATCGTTGTTTTCCCGTTTAACATATCTCTTGTAACGGTATCTCCGGTTAAAGAAACAGCTTTAAAATCAGGATAAGGTTCCTTTAATTTAAGTTGAAGTAAACTGTCTTTTTTAAGGAGGAACTGTTTTAATATCATTTGCATGGAATCCTGAGAAAATGATTCTTCTCCGATACTGTTCCCTTTATTTTGGGAAAACAATATGAGAGAAAAACAAAATAAAAACAGACTGAGAAATGCAATTTTCATTGTTTTTTAAAGTTTTAAATGGGGGTGTGTCGAAAATCCAAGCGTTCTTTGAATAAGTTACGAATTGTAAGTTTTATCTAGGAGAAAGCCCGAAGGGCTGTAAGAATCACAGCCTCGGGTGAAACCCGGGG
>DAIQOU010000726.1:0-2245 GCA_036787725.1 Bacteroidales bacterium | reverse complement strand
CCGGAAAGCAACATCGCCGCCGGCACCTTCGAGATCAAGAACGGCCGCCTGAACAAAGGAGCGAACAATCTCATCACCGATTCGGAAAATCGTTTCCACCAAGGACGTAACAACCATTCCGAAAGCAATATTTCATTGCATTCTTTCATATCTTCAAAGAAAATGCGTTTATTCTCTTCGGCAACAAACCGGTCATACAAATAACAATTGATTTCGAAATTACACTCAAAACTTCGAAAATCCATATTAGCCGACCCGATGACCGACACATAATCATCAGACACCAACATTTTTGCATGAATAAACTTTTCTCTGTGCTCATAAATTCTTACTCCTCCTTTTAGCAAAACCTCATAATAAGAACGTGCAGCCGGATCCACATACGGAGAATCGGTTTTAGACGACAACATCAAACGCACATCGACTCCTCCCATGGCAGCAGACAAAAGAGCTTGACATAATGATTCACTCGGAAGAAAATAAGGAGTTTGAATATATAAATAAGTACGGGCAGTAATAACAATTCGAACCGTTGCCTGAAGCAAATTCTCCCATTCCGATTCCGGACCTCCCGAAACTACTTGCAGCAAATTATCCGTATATTCCTCACAAGGAGGAAAATATTTTCCGTGATTCCCTATCTTTTCTCCCGAAGAGTGCCAATCCATCAAAAAATGGGCTTGTAATCCGTATACACCTTTCCCTTTAATCCGCAAATGAGTATCTCTCCAAACAGTATATTCCATCCCGACATTCATTCCCCCAATATAGCCAACGGTCCCGTCAATAACCACGATTTTCCGATGATTCCGGTAATTAAGTTTACTTCTTAAGGAAGGAAACCGAATCTTTAAAAAAGGAGAAACTTCCACCCCGCTTTTTTTCATTTCATTATAAAAAGAAGGACGTATTTGCCAATTAGCCACATTGTCATACAAAAAACGCACTTGTACGCCTTCCGACGCCTTTTTCATTAATGCACTTTTAATCTTTTTTCCAATTTCATCATTATTAAAAAGGAAATACTGCATATGAATATGATGGCGAGCATTTTCAATATCATTCAACAGCGATTCATATTTAAGGTTACCGTCTGTAATAATCTTAATTTCGCTTCCTTTTAAAACCATGGCCCGGTCACTTTGATAAAGCAAATCTACCAAAACAGAATAGAGGGGGTTCACTTCTTTTCCCGAATCGAAAAGCAAAGAAATAAATGAAATATCCTTTACATTCTTATTATAATTAAAGAAAAGCGTCTTTTTTTTACGATTATCTTGTCCGAAAAAGTAGAAAAAAATGATCCCTACTGCCGGTAAAAGGAGTAAAATCAATACCCAAGCCAACGTGCGAATCGGATTTCTGTTTTCGGAAACAACCACAATCACAATTCCCACCAATGTAATGGCATAAAGTCCCGACAATACCCATTGAAAGACAGAAGTGGAGTCCATACCGGCATCTCTAATTAATTGGGAAATCTTTTTATATAATTCTTAATTATCTTATCTCCAAAGATACGTTCTGTCTCCGGATATTCCAATAATACAGAATAAAAAGCATCCTTTTCTTTATTATAAATGGTTTTTTGGTAAAAAATACTGCCATTGGGTTCATATCCGGACAAATAAAATGTATTTTCTTTTATTTCTTCAACAGAAATCTTCCAATCATATTCCTTAAAATTCTCTTTTGTAAAATCAAATTCTCCCTTAACAGAATTAGACAAGGCGTTATAAGAAGCCCAGGCAGAAAGAATAACCCCGGCATCGGAAACAAATTTCTGCCCATCTTCATTCATCGATTCTCCTTGCGGTATCAATTGGGAAGGATAAACAAGCCGATACTCAAATAAGGAATTATAATAAATACTATCACCCTTAACATCGGAACCGGAAACCATGTCCTTTTTTTCATTCTTACATCCGACAAGATAAACAAGCGCTATGATTAAAAACAAGATATAAGTATATGTTTTCATACATTCTTTTTTTATTATTTATACTGAGGCCATCCGATACTCACATAACTCAACAATCTTCTGACAAAACATAAAAAACAAGAATACTCTTGCCATGCTCTTCTCGTATTTTATTTATTACGAGTGTCGGTCATACTTTGTACCATGCGAATGCAGTCTTACAGAACTCTCTATTTCAATTAAAACACAAGATATCCAATAAAAGTTTAATCATCAAAAAAGAGAAAATAAAAACACTTTCCGAAGTGTTTCATCTTCCGGAAA
>DAIQOU010000198.1:0-8044 GCA_036787725.1 Bacteroidales bacterium | reverse complement strand
CCGCCCCGGGTGAAACCCGGGGCTAACCGATTAAAGCCTTTCAGGCTTTTTACCTTTCGCGTCTTTCTTTGAGAGAGCTTCGGACCACAAGTTTCGTTTGCGCTACACATGCGGTTAAGCATAATGTCGTCTTGACGGACTTACAACGGCTTTACAATCACATGAAAAACAACATGCCGATCATTAATATCGAATCACAATGGTTTCTCCTGTATACTTCACTTGGCGGGTTATCACTTCCGATCCGGTTATTATACGAACTTCAAAATCGTAGCTGTCCGGCATGCTTTCGAATCCTCCGCTGCGAGCCGATATGGTTAGTGACTTCGTTTCCTCCACCCAAGAGATGGGAATGAGAGTAAAGTTTCCTTTCTCGTAATTGTAGTTGTCCCCCTCATCTTGGTACAACATAAAATTTCCATCAGCTCCGGTGTAGACGCTCAATGTCATTTTATCACAAGGCTTTTCATCGATGTATTGTACCACATCTCCCGTTGGCAGGATAGAACCGGCTTTTATCATTATCGGAATAGTCGATAAAGGAGTGTTACGTATAATTGTGCTTCCCCCGTCAAATTGTTCGTTTGTCAGGAAATCGTACCACTTTGTATCTGAGGGAAGATATACCTCCCGGGATATTATGCCGGCTTCCAGAACGGGACATATCATCATGGCCGGTCCGAACATGTACTGGTCATAGATAGACAGGACTTTTTTGTCATGACCGAAATCCATTAATAGGGGCCGCATCATGGTGTACCCGTTTAACGTAATATCACCGGCAATGGAATATATATACGGATAAAGGCGATAGCGAAGTTCGTCGAATTCCTTCTGTATCCGATAGGATTCATCCCCCATGATCCACATTTCACGACGGGGACCGCATCCGTGCGTACGCATAATCGGGCAGAAAGTACCCCATTGGAACCAGCGTGTATACAGTTCCCGGTAACCGGGATCTTGGTTTAATAAAGCCCAATCCGTAGAATTAATAAAGAAACCGCCAATATCGGTAGTCCAGTAAGGAAGCCCCGATAAGGCAAAATTCAGTCCGCACTTCACTTGTTTTCGCAACACATCCCATGTCCCGGCTATATCCCCTGTCCACATGATGGTGCCATAAGCTTGTTGTCCGGCAAAGGCAGAACGTGCAAGAATGGCTACCCGGCGGTTGGGATTGCTTTTTCTCTGTCCTTCATAAATTCCTTTGGTTTGCATCAATGAATAGGCATTGAGATAACGGGCACCTGTTCCCAGATTATTATCCATCACCTCTTTATATAAATAGGGATCTGCCGGTGTCGATATTTCCGGCTCGGAAGCATCCAGCCACCAGGCATCAACACCTTTACTATATAAATAACGGTTCATCTGATCCCAGTAGACTTCCCGGCCTTCTTTGCTGAACGGATTATAATACCACGTACCTTTGTCTGTCCAGAAACTGCAATTGTTATACCTGAAAAGCAATCCTTTGTCGAGTAATTCTTGCCGGTTTTCACTTCCCTGCTGGAACATTCCCCACACGGAAATAATATATTTGACATGTTCCTTATGGGCTTCCCGGATCATTCCTTCCACATCCGGATAGCGGTTTTCGTCGAATAAATGGGAGCCCCACGGATGATCTCCCCAGTATCCCAAGTCTTGAACAAGTACGTCAAGAGGTATTTCTCGCTTACGGAATTCTTTTATCAGTTCCAGGTACTCTTCCTGCGACTCGATGTTGATATGCGAATGCCAGTATCCGTAAGACCAGTTGGGTAGGAGAGGAGCGGTGCCTGTTAAATCTCGATAACCTTTGATTACCCGGTCGAGCCGGGGACCGTAAATAAAATAATAATCAATGCCGTCCGCTACTTCCGACCATAACGTAATACCATCATAATTGTCTTGCGGAGGGGGAGACCAGCGCAACTGAACCGCACCGTTCTTTTTATCATGAATCGGGTCATCGACATCCTTTTGCCATTCATATTTGATTTTATACCGTTTGCCGGCTTCCAACTCTATATTTCCTTTCAGGTAAAGATCGGATGAGTTGTAGCCGTCCACAACCGGCCGGTCGTCTATCCATAACCGGATATTATGGGTAGTGAAAGTATTGAATGTATACATGCCTCCATGCATTGATTCTATTTCCCCTTCCCATCTTACCGTGTATTTTCCCGGATTTATTCCGGTATCTAAAGGCTGTGATACCCATGCCGTATCGGTTGTAAAAGAATTATCCGTTTGGGGACCGAATGTTTTGAAATCAAAGTTGATGACCGAATCTCTGCGGACTACCCGCAGTTCATCAAAATTTACTCCATTATAGTAGGAGCCGGTCAAAGCCCCCCTTTTCCCCTCTTTATCATATAATTGTTCCGACGGGATAAAATCCGGTGTGACGGGAAATCCGAATTTGGAATGGGAATAGTTATCCCACAATAGGCCGTATCCCCGGCTTGATGAGATAAAAGGCACGGCTATTTCCCAATTTTCCTGCCAGAGATCAATGTCTGCTCCACGAAGATTGAACAGGTCGTTCTGATGATGGCCCAAGCCGTGTATGACTTCATCCGAAGGAGATTCCCACTGTTGGCGGATGGTTAGGGTTTTCTCTCCATTGACAATCGCCGGTTTTATTGAACGTCCGTTATTTTGTCTTTCGTTGAGGATAAGATTCCTTTCCTTATCGTAAAACCCTATTGCTCCTGTTTTTTTGTTTACTTGTGCTATGATCTTATCTGTCGAGATCTCGAGATGACCGTCTGTTTCTTCTACCGTAAAGCGGGGAGTCGATTGGCTTCTTTCTTGTATAATCAAACTTTTTCGGGAAGAAAAGGTATCGGTTGGGGAAACAACTATTCGCAGTATATCGTCATTATATACCCGTATCATCATTTTTCCTTCCGGAACATCTATTATTACTCCGTCTTCCCGGATCGTATAAGAAGATTTGTTACACGAAACAAATAGCCCGCTAAGGGTAAAAAGTAAAATTACATAATGAAATCTCTTCATGACTCGACAACTGTTTTTATTGATTCTTCAATTTGAAATAGGTGAATTCCGCAGGCCGGGAGCTGTCTCCTATATGGATTAAACCGGGACGAGGCACACCATACCAAACCACCAATTTATCCAAAGGAATAATGTGGCTGTTTGCCTTTGTCCACATCTGCCCATCCGGACTCCAATAGAAATCCGAAAGGCATCCTTCTGTGATTTCTATCTTCAGAAAAACAGCGGATTCGGTGACCGGGGATTCGAAAAGAACCGTTTCTTTCCCTTCGTCCACCAATTTCAACAACAGCTTATTGTCAGCGACTCCCCAAGCTATCAAATTCTTATCGTCACTATACATAGTTAATCCTTTCAGGCTGTTATTTACATTGGCGATCCTGGTTTCATAAGTATAATGCGGTGATTTGGCTTGTACGCAGAGGGCTGTTCCGTACTTATTCTCCCCTTTAGGTATTCCGCTGAGTGAAAGCTTTCCGTTACGGATCGTTATTTCCGGAGTGCTGACCGGGTAGTGCCAAGTCCAATTCAGTTTCAACTTCTCACTGTCGAACTCATCTTCGAAATCCAACTCCGTTTTTTGTTTGGTTCCTTGAAAGGGGACCGGCTGTTTCAGTTTGGCTACCGTACCTCCTTTAAAATGCACCCATTGATCTTCGCCCACATACATTTCCTGCAGAATAGCTTGGCGCCCGGCATAAAAACCGGCTCCGGGCAGATAGGCGTGGCACATGAAAAACATTCTGCCGTCCGGTACCTCTACCGCGGTACCGTGTCCGCAAGAAAGGAAATCGCCTCCATCGCCATACAGGATGGGGTTGCTTTCATATTTTTCATACGGCCCCGTGAAGTCTTTCGAACGAGCTACATATACGTCATAATCACTATCCGGTCCGCAACAACTGTGTGGTGCGTAAACGATATAATAATAATCTCCTTTTTTGAAATGGTATTGGCCTTCCATTAATGTTCCCTCGTCATCTCTCAGCAAGGTGAAAGGTTCTCCTTCGAGTCTCAATCCATCCGGCGAAAGTTTACTTCCTAACAGTTCGATGGGACGGTTGTCTAAGCCATACGCCTTCCACGAGATGTATAATTGTCCGTTATCATTATAAACGAAAGGATCGATGGCTTCAGTCCCAAATCCTACCAACAATCCGTGATCGGTAAATTCTTCCGTCGGGCTGTCGGCTACCGCAACGCCGATGTAAGATCGTCCGTCTGTCTTTCTGCGCGCCGTATAATAACAATACACTTTGTTGTTATGATAAAATAATTCCGGCGCCCAGAACGATTGGGAAACCCATTCGGGCGTTTTATTAAATATATGTCCGATGTGTTGCCAGTTCACCAGATCTTTAGACCTGAACATCGGTAAATGGGGCGCCCACTCCGAGGAAGTTCCTGTGGCGTAGTAGGTATCGCCGATCTTGATTATACACGGATCGGCCATATCGCCACGAATGACGGGATTTATGAAATCGTCTTGCCGGGCTTGTATCGGGAATATAAAAAGCAAACTTAACAAGCAGGTTATATTGAATTTGTTCATGGCGCCTCGTATATTATATTAATTGGCTTTTGTACTCCGGGTCAGCTTTATGGCCGGCAGGTGTTTATTAGCGGGTGACGGTTGAGACAGAACGCCGGTGGTATTCAAGCCTTTTACTTTAACAGCCTCAATTGCATGTTTATGATACGGCTGCATGTTTCCCTGCCAATTAACCGTTCCTTGAAAGAAGGAAACGTTTTCTGCATTCTCGATATAAACCACCGGAATGTCGGATGAGAAGAATTCTTTATCCTTTACCGTAGTCGGTCTTAAATCAAAGTTCCCTCCGGTGAGTTTTTCAAGAGGACTTTCCCGCAACGTGAAATCGAAGTTACTGAAGGTGATATTTTCCAGTTTTGAATCGCCCGAAGCGTATAGGATAATACTGTTTTCGCCGATACAGGATACATTGGTAAATTTGATGTTTTTGATAATACCTACGTGATCTCCCGGAGCGCCGCGCATCGCCGATATTTTGATAGGCTCGCCATTTCCCCACCAGTCGCCGGTGTGCAAACGTGTTTCGATACGGATATTATTAAAATTGATATTTTGTGCCGAACCGGAATCCCTTACGGTTATATTAATACCGCAATTGGAATCGAAAATAGTTATGTTATCAAAATTATAATTCGACATGTGGTTTTGGTCCCAACCGCCAATGCGGATACCGCTCGAGCGTGATTGTAAGATGCAATTGGATATATTGATATTTTTCGAAGGAGCGAGGATGTCTTTATACCCGGGATCTCCAAAATGATGGGCATATCCGGATAATACAATCGCATCGTCACCACAAGTAAATATACAGTCTGACACATTTACATTGCTGCTCGAATTAATGTCGAGCCCGTCACTGTTTGGAATCAGAAGGTTATTATTGATTGAAAGTTTTGAAACCGTGACCCTGTCGCAATGTACGATCAAGAAGGTCCAGTAAGGTGCATCAATACATTCAAAATCCGTGAGTCTTACGTTTTTGCATGTTGAAAAAACGATCATCTGATGAAAGCGGTCCCCGGGATGAACCGGACCGTCTCCCAACCCGCTCTCTACCTTTCTTAATCCTTTTTTTTGACGGACATAATTAAGGACATCTCCCTCAATTACTTTAGCACTGTCCCGGTACATAAATTCCATTCCTTGTCCGAAAATCTTTCCGGTGCCGGTGATGGATACATTTTCTGCGTCTTCCGTATAGAATACACCGGCCGGGTGCTCATTATGGATTTGATATTGTGTAAGGTCTGTAGTGGCTACCAGCATGGCTCCGGATTCAAACCTGAATTCGACGTTTGATCTTAGATTAATCGTTCCGGTGAGGTATTTCCCCGGCGGAACATATACTACTCCACCCCCGTTGTTGAAACAATGGTCGATAGTGGCTTGGATGTGGGACGTTGTCAGGTTTTTTCCCGAACTGTCCGCTCCGAAATCAAGGATATTGTATACAGCGGCATGGGCCGTACATATACTTATTATCAAAAAAGATAAGATAAATGTTGTTTTCATTGGGTTCATCTGATTTTAATTATGGTTTATTTAATTGATTGTTAATTAATGGAGGCCGAATCGTTCTATCATCTCCATACACATGCGTCCGTTATGATAAGGGCATTTCCAAAACCCGGCTTTGTCATCTTTTTGGTTTACACTTCCGTCCGGGTAACTGCTCCAAACCCATTCTCCGTTTTTCGGATCAATAATATGGTTTTGTATATATTCCCAAATACGTTCGGCTTTTTCATAGAAGTGATTTTCTCCCGAATTCTTGCCTGCATACATGTATCCGACCACAGCTTCTGCCTGTACCCACCAATGACGTTCCCGGTCTGTATGGTTCCCGTCTTTTTCATATATCATACTGCCGTCCTCTTCCAGCCCTTCCGATGCAGTTCCCGCTATTCGGACTGACAGGGACCGGATCCGGTTTAGGGTGTCTTCTTCACCCAACACTTCTGCAGCCTCGAAAAGCAACCATGAGGCTTCGATATCGTGCCCGTAAGAAACGGTAGTGGATTTAACTTCCCAGTCCTCGTCAAAAAACAAATTCAAATGAGGATGCTTTTGATCCGATATCTTATCCGTAAAAATGGAGATCAATTCTTTCTGCGTTTCTTTCAAAAGCGGATCGCCCCAGATACGACAAAGATTGGTGTAAGGTTCCAGAATATGCAGGTGCGTATTCATGGTTTTCTTTTCATTTGCATCCTTATCACTTAAACGCATATCCTCAATCGATTGCCAATCTTGTGTATAAGCTTCCAGGTATCCACCTTTTTCTTTGTCCCGGCATTTCTCGATCAGGTAGAAAAATTCTGTTGCAAGTTTAAAGGCGCGGGGATCTCTTGTTGCTCTGTAAAACTCCGAAAATCCATACAAAGCAAATCCCTGTGCATAGGTTTGTTTTTTTGTGTTCACGGGATTTCCTTTATAATCCAACTCCCAATATACGCCTCCGTATTCCTTGTCCAAAAGGAAGTCGGTAATATATTCGAAAGCACGGGTGGCCATGGCCAGGTATTCCGGGTTCTTCAATAAACGATAAGCTGCGGAGAATGTCCAAAGGATACGCGCATTCAGGATGGCTCCCTTATTTGCCGTTTTGTGCAAGACATTATTTCCATCGATTCGTCCGTAGAATCCTCCGTGTTCGTTGTCTTGCATTTTATGTATCCAGAACGGAAGTATATTCTCTGTCAATTCCTTTTCAAACCCTTTCATTTTCTTTTCTCCTATTATTAAGTTCCGAAGTGATTCCTTTCAATTTCTGCTCTGTCAAGGGATAGAAATAAATGAATACAACTGATAATACCGTTCCGATGGCGGGAAGAAAACTCAGAAACATCTTTATTCCGTCGATGGTTTCGGAACTTTGAACCCGGTTGGCCTGAAAACCGAAGTAGCCCAGCAGCCATCCCGTAACGGCGCTTCCGATGGCCCACCCGAATTTCTGACTCATGGAAGATGAACTGAAAATCAGACCTGTGGCACGATTACCCGTTTTCCATTCCGAATAATCGGTACAATCTGCATACATAGACCAAAGCAACGGGAAAATACTGCCGGCACAAATACTTATCAATACTTGGAAAATAAAGATCCAAGTGAGATTCGACTTATCCAACCAATAAAATGCTATACTAAATACTGTAGCTATCATCATGGCGCTCATATAAGTATATCTTTTTCCTATACGGTTACTGACGGGTGCGGCTAAAATAACTCCTATAATATTGGCAGCCTGCCCTACGGCCAGATACAAACCGCTTAGTACAAAGGGAATACTGAAAAGAGAGACGGTGCCGAAATCTTCTTCAATAACATAATACTTAAAATAATAAACTGTAGCTCCGTCTCGTATCGAGTTGAAAATAAGGGCAGAAATCCCTGCTCCCAACAGAATCCACCACGGTTTATTTCTCAATAAATCTTTCAAGTCGTCTTTTAAGGGTGCTTGTTTTTCCTTGAGGGGTTTTA
>DAIQOU010000725.1:0-2254 GCA_036787725.1 Bacteroidales bacterium | reverse complement strand
AAGAACAGAGTCGCTTCCATTTAAAAATAAAAAAAGATCTCTCTCTCGGGCTACCAGCTGTTCCAACATATCAAATTATTTTTTTCAATTTCCTAAAACTTAATAAAGTACAAATGTAAAAATAAAATCTTCAATTTCAAATATTCTTTATATCCATGCTTAAAAACAGACTATATTATAATCATAAGATCTCAAATCCTTCCATAAAAAAATATTTTCCATTAAATTAGGTCACGTTTTCTCCAATCGGTGATTTATATAAATGAAAGAAAATCAAATGAAAGAAGAAGAGCTTATAAATCTCTGTAAGTCAGAAAATGAATCTGCTTACAAGAAGCTTTATGAAATCTATTCGCAACGGATGATGGGAATTTGTATTCGCTATATTGGAGACGAAGGCCTTGCTCGGGATGTGTTGCACGACGGTTTCATTAAAGTATTTGCTTCTATTCACTCATTTGAATACCGAGGGGAAGGATCTTTGCATGCTTGGTTATGTAAAGTATTTACAAATACAGCGTTGGCTTTTTTGAAGAAAAATGCAGTATGGAAACAATTGGAGCCTCTGGACGGATATGAAGAAGAAAAAACAGCATTCGAACCCGAATATTATTTATCTGTTCCCAATGAGGTATTAATGGACTTTATAAAAGCATTACCGGTAGGATACCGTACTGTTTTTAACTTATACATGTTTGAAGATATAACTCACAAAGAAATTGGTAAAAAACTGAATATCAATGAAGTTTCTTCTCGTGCTCGTCTTTCGCGAGCCAAAGCGATCCTCGTAAAAAAGATAAAAGAATATGTTAGGAAAAATGAATAATAAAGAAGATAAATTCAAGTCCTTTTTCCAAGAACGGTTGCAAAATTATGAACATCCTATCAGAGAAGAGGAAGAACTATGGGCTTCTCTCCAAAAAGAATTAGCCGGAAAAAGGAAAAGACTTCCCCTGAGACTAATAAAAACAGGATTGGGAATTGCTGCTGCCTTTTTAGTTGCAGTTCTCCTGTTTTTTCTTTATCCGGACCCTCATGCTCCTGTTAAAACGGCAGAACCGATCCTACCCCCCGAAAATAAAAACAAAATAACGATACAAAAAGAAGAAAAGCTTTTAGCAGATGTTCTAATCCCCAAAAAGGATAAAAGAAAACAGACTTCCGGAATTTCTACTCCACCACAGGAAAGCAACAGTTCAATCAATTCGAGCGATAATGATGCAAATAATCGGGATAAGGATCGGGATAAGAAAGAGGACCAAATTGAAGAAACGGTAAAAAAAGAAACATTCATTGAACCTTTCGATAATCAAGATGAAGAAAATAAAATAATCCTTCCCAAAAAGCACAAAAAATTATCGCTCGCTTTGAGTGTGGGAAATTCTTTAATTGCAAACAGCCCCACTACCATTGACAGACCTAAAAATGATGATTATTTGGGTGGATGGTTTGGAAACGCAGGAAGTATTGTAAATGACGGTCATCTTTACGACATCGAATATGCAGTTCCGATAACCGGAAGCATATTGCTTCGAAAACAAATTACAAAATCACTGGCTTTGGAAACCGGTCTCAGTTACACATTTCTTTCTTCCAAAGAAGAACGGACTACCGGCAAAGGCCCCGGAAGAAACAATATCAATCTTCATTATCTCGGCATTCCCGTTAAAGCCGTTTATACCTTTTATGACAATAAATCACTCTCTCTTTATTGTGCCACGGGAATCATGGCCGAAAAATGTATTTACGGAAAAATCAAAACAACGGATTATACTCAATCTCAAACGGCCAACCTTTCCATTCCGGAACTCCAGTGGTCTGTTTCCGGAAGTATCGGAATAAATTACCATATCAGAAAATCTTGGGGTATATTTGCGGAACCGGGAATCGGGTATTATTTTGACGATAAAAGTAATGTCATGACGATCCGAAAGGATAAACCTTTTAATTTCAATTTACAAGGAGGACTCCGATTTTTTTATTAAACAATATTAATATCCGATGAAGGATGTGTCAAAAGTGCGGGAATTTCCCGGTAGGATTACGAATTGCAAGTAATTACCCCGAGGAACTTTCTCCCTTCCTTCCCTTCGCGCTTTCGTGCCTTTCTCCTTTCTTCCTTTAGCGCTTTCTCCCGGACAAAACTTACAATCCGGAACTTATTCAAAGAACACTCGGGCTTTTGACATGCCCTCTTTCAATATAAAGCCCAATGCTTAATTGGGGTTTATTTTAAACACAAAATTTTCAAAGG
>DAIQOU010000724.1:0-2254 GCA_036787725.1 Bacteroidales bacterium | reverse complement strand
ATAAATAAGATTATCACCCCGATGCCGACGTACAGCCAAGGAGAAGAAAGGAAAGAAAGCAAATGGAATTCTTCTTTTTTTTCCAAAAAAACAGAAATATTTCCTATAAATGCCAATAGTAAAATAAAAGCTACCATGAGAGTGTCGAAGGCCCGATCGATAATGATGGTTCCCAGCAATTTGGTAAATGGAATCTTTTCTTTCTTGGCAACGGCATCACAACGCCAGATTTCTCCCGCTCTCGGTATGGCAAAATTAACAGCATAATTTCCCAAGACGGCATAAATTAGATTGAGTTTTTTAGGGTTGTATCCCAAAGGAGTAATCAATAATTCCCATCTTAACCCCCGGATTACATTTCCCGACAGTCCGAAAATCAAAGAAAAAGTCAATATTCCCCAGTGGGCATCTTTAATGATTTCCCACATTCCTCCGAAATCGGTTTTTCTGTATAAGAAATAAAGAATTACCAATCCCAATGTAAGGGGTATAAATATGCTTAAGAACCTACGCAATAATGATTTTTTCTCCCGAGGAGTTTTTTCTGCAGATATAGAATTATTCATTATAACTTACTTGAAGGAAGACGCTCATCCTTTTTTAAGATAAAGAATTGCTATCCAAAGATAATCGTCTGTTATGTTCTTGACAAAGGTAATATTTTTATCATTACTTTTGCAAATCTTGACAAGATAAACAAATTTGAACAAATTAAAGATGAGAACAGTCCGTCCCAAAAAGTCATTGGGTCAGCATTTTTTGAAAGACTTGGATATTGCAGAACGAATCGCAGCCACAGTAAACGATTTTTCTCAATTTCCGGTATTGGAGGTAGGACCGGGAACGGGAGTTTTAACTCACTTTCTGTTAAAAAACGATATTGACCTGACAGTGGTCGAATTGGACAGGGAATCCATCCCCTATTTGAAGGCTCATTTTCCCCGCCTTTCGGGAAAGATCATCGAAGCTGATTTTTTGAGATTGGATTTGGGACAATTGTTTCCCGACCGGTTTTGTGTAATAGGTAATTATCCCTATAATATTTCCAGTCAAATATTTTTTAAGGTATTGGATTACAAGGATCGTATACCCTGTTGTTCCGGGATGATTCAAAAAGAAGTTGCAGAAAGGATTGCTTCCGGTCCCGGGAAGAAAGCATACGGAATCATTAGTGTATTACTTCAAGCATGGTACGATATCGAATATCTCTTTACTGTAGATGAACATGTCTTTGATCCTCCGCCAAAAGTTAAATCGGCAGTAATTCGCTTGGTCCGGAATAAAAGGGAAAAATTAGACTGTAATGAAGCTTTATTTAAAAAAGTGGTAAAGACAGCTTTTAATCAGCGCAGAAAGACCATGCGAAATTCATTAAAGTCTTTGTTGGGAAAAGAATGTGAATTATTTCGATTACCCGTATTTGATAAGCGGCCCGAACAACTGTCTGTGGAAGAATTTATTGACTTGACTAATAAGATAGACGAATCGGGAGCTCTAAGTACAAATCAACAATCCGGAAGGGATTCGGATGAGAATAAGAGGAAGAACCGTCATAAATAAATGAAGGAGACAACCCTTTCGGTGTGCCTCCTTCCTATCGGATTTAACTTTAATTATCAATAATTGTTCTTTTTCGGTTCAAAGAATGCTTGAGGGTGCTCGCAGGCAGGGCATATATTGGGAGCATTTTTTCCCTTATGAACAAATCCGCAATTGCGACATTGCCATTCAATTTCTTCATCTTTACTGAATGCCTTGTTTTCCAGTATATTGGCCAATAGTTTGCGATATCTTGCTTCGTGTTCGGATTCTACTCGCGCAATCATTCGGAATGCGGTAGCGATTTTTGGAAAACCTTCTTCTTGGGCAATTTTCTCAAAATCCCGATACAAGATATCCCATTCTTCTTTTTCTCCTTCCGCAGCCGCCAATAGATTTTGAGGAGTGGTTCCGATGATTCCGGCAGGATAAGATGCCGTGATCTCCAGCATTCCGCCTTCCAAAAATTTGAAAAAACGTTTTGCATGTTCTTTTTCCTGTTCGGCAGTTTCAAGAAATACACCGGCAATTTGTTCGTATCCCTCTTTTTTAGCTACACTTGCAAAGAAGGTATACCGGGTTCTTGCTTGTGATTCTCCTGCAAATGCTTTAAGCAGATTTTGTTCTGTACGTGTTCCTTTGATACTTTTTTCCATAATAAGTCATTTAAAAAATTAGTAAGCCGTAAGTATTAACAACAAAGGAAATAAAAAAG
>DAIQOU010000723.1:0-2264 GCA_036787725.1 Bacteroidales bacterium | reverse complement strand
TGAAGGGAAAAACAATCACGCAGGTATTCAATGCCACCAAGCCGCATAAGTTTACCTTCTACAACAGCGATCCGTTGGAATACGGTAAACTGCTTACAGGTAAAACCATATTGTCCTCGCAAGGCTATGGCATGTTTGTCGATTTCCTCTTGTCGGATCATGTAACGATCAATATCGGTGACGGTGTAAGTGCCCGGTACTATGAGCCGGGCAGTAAAATACCTGCCAACTATTAGCTGTTACTGACGTTTGAGGATGAATCTTTTCTTGTCTTTACCGTTGCCATGTATGGTTTTATTAATGCCTATCCCGATGGTATTATTGATAATAAATACTATAACCTGAGCAAAGAAAGCATCTCTCCGTTGAGCGACCAATACACCCCGATGCAATTCGAGAAGCTTTTTGCAGAAGCAAAGAAAACACTTTCGGCCAAAGCTCTCCTTGCCACCGAACAACGCATTCCCGGTGTTGGCGGCGTAACGCAAGATATACTGTTTAATGCACGAATAAACCCGAAACAAAAAGTACCGGCATTATCCGACCCGAAGAAAGAAACTTTATTCAATTCCCTGAAAAACACTTTACAGAAAATGATTTTTGAAGGTGGACGGGATACACAGACTGATCTTTACGGGAATAATGGTGGTTATCAAACCATCCTTTCTGCCAAGACATGGAAGAACGGTTGCCCTTGTTGCGGTAGTGAAATTGTAAAAGAGGCTTATCTGGGAGGATCGGTTTATTATTGCCAGCGTGTCAGATCTAGTCTTAACTTTTACATTTTATTTGTTATTCCTCATCTTCCAAATAGCCATTGGATGATCTTTGATCCGCTCTACAATTTCGATATCTTCAAACAGTAATTCCGGCTGATAGACATTATTGTTAAAGTTATCAATGAACGACTCTTCTCTTTCAGTAAACATCATCAATTTTAGAAGAAACTCTTTCACTTCTACTTTCGCTGATTCAAAGTCAAATCGTTCGTTTTTTTTAAGGACGGGAAGTAAAGAACTCCTGATTTGTGTAAATTTCAGGTTATTAACACTTTCAAAACTATAGCTGTTTGAAGGTTTATCACCTCCTACAGCAAGATAGAATAGTATAATTTTGCGGAGTTTGTTCATCTCATCAGGATGGATGATATTATATTTCAACATGTTGTGAATATCGTGTTCCGGGGAGCTGTTCGTTCAATAAGAGCTTAATTTTACTCCCAAATAGTTCAAGGGTAGAAAGTGTTTTTACTTCAGAGTCAAATTGTAGAAAGTCTATATTCACTTTCTTTTCAACTATTGGCAAGATATGATTTCGCAAAGAATAGTTTATCTCTACTTTCAGGTTATCTTTATTTCCTCTGATCTGCTCCCCCACCGTAAGACGATCTCTGCTACACTTCTGAAAAAATCAGAATGCATAGTCCTACAGGGATGAAAGTGTCCGCACCTTATCACATCGCAAAAACATTTACGGACAAAGAATTCAGTAATGACAAATTACATTTGGAGCAACTTCCTGAAAGTATCGAATTGGCTGACCGAAAATGCTGCTTCATCAAATGCAACGCAAAAGAAACGATCTATAATGGCTTTATCACAGCCTTAAAAGCAATATTATTTTCAAAGAAAAACACCGATATGAGAAGTGTTATCCCCAAATAAACATAAATAAAGAAAAGAAATATGTTCCAACTGCGGAAAATACATAAGTATTTATCCTGTCAAGCATCTACCTGCCTAGAAATAGAAGAGTTGTATTTGAAAACAATGAATCTCCATGTATACATAGCTTTAATTGCATCAGTGATTGTCCTCAAAAATCAATTAAACTTATTGGGAATACGGAAAAGGAAAGGTATTCATACCAAAAATAATTGCCAAAAACGGGAATTCTGCAAAAGCATTAGAATATTTGATTTTATCTATTGAATGAATAACTGATGCTCATTAGAAAGAAACCATAGTAATGTTCACAAACACTGTCTTGAACCAACAGATATTCTTTTCGATTTTGATGAACCCGGAAAGTAGCTTTACCTTATTCTTATGAAGATATCATCTTGTATGCCGGAGAAATTGTAAATTTGCAGGTATAATAATTGAGAACAAAGAATATGTCTGTTATAGAACTGATAAAAGAACGAAAATCCGTACGTAGTTATACCGGACAACCGTTAAATAAAGAACATATCGATAGTATAAATAAATATATAGAACAACTGAATACTCCTTTCGGAACAAAGGCAAGAATACAGTTAATCA
>DAIQOU010000722.1:0-2266 GCA_036787725.1 Bacteroidales bacterium | reverse complement strand
GACATATCTGTATAAAGACTGTTTTAATTTATTATATCCTTACTATTTAATGGAGTGCAAAAGTAAACCATTTATTATAATAAAAGAAATTTTAGTACATCTTTTTTAAGATGCAAAGCATATTTGACCTTATTTCCCGGAAAAAAAAGCCTTCTGTTCTTTCTCCTATCCGGTACATTTTCATCTCAGTCCTTCTTTAATTCCGGATTTTATCGCTTATATTTGTACTCCCAATTCATATAAAAAAACATCGAATGATAATCGCCCGGGGGATCACCAAAAGTTTTGGAAGTTTAGAAGTCTTAAAAGAAGTGGATCTTGAAATAAGGCAAGGAGAAATTGTATCTATTGTAGGGCCGAGCGGAGCCGGGAAAACGACCCTTTTGCAAATACTTGGAACATTGGATAAAGCCGATAAAGGATCGATCCTTTATGATGGAGTGAATATAAACGAGCTGAATGATAAAAAACGAGCCCTTTTTCGGAATAAAAATATTGGCTTTGTCTTTCAGTTCCACCAATTACTTCCCGAATTTACAGCATTGGAAAATGTAATGCTTCCGGCATTGATAGGAAATATACCTTTTAATGAAGCAGAAAAAAAGGCAAAAGATATGCTGGATTTTTTAGGACTTCCGGACCGGATCGATCATAAACCGGCAGAACTGTCCGGAGGAGAAAAACAACGCGTAGCCGTGGCCAGAGCCTTAATCAACAAACCGGCAGTTATCTTTGCAGATGAACCTTCCGGCAGTTTGGACACTCGAAATAAAAAAGAATTGCATGATTTGTTCTTCAAATTGAGAGATGAACTGAATCAAACTTTTGTAATCGTTACTCACGATGAAAAATTATCTCTGCTAACAGATCGAACCGTGCACATGAAAGACGGAAAGATTGAAGAAAATACCTTCTCTACGGCATAAATCAACTATATATTTATAAACTTAAAACCAAACCTGACATGTGGAAAGATTTTTTTTATTTTACGAAAAGAGAGAAACAGGGAATTCTGATTGTTACCATATTTATAGTGGGAATTTTTCTGGGAAAATATTTTTTCTCCGATACGAAAGACAACAAACAAAAAACGGAACAAGAAGAGACGGAGATTACGCACCGGGACAGTACGGCCTCTCCCCAAAAAGATATGAAAATATCGGAATTATTTGATCCTAACCGGATTGATTCTTCCGGGATGGCTGCATTGGGCATAAAACCGTATGTCATTAATAATATAATTAAATACAGAAACAAAGGAGGAAAGTTTAAACAACCGGAAGACCTGAAAAAAATATATGGAATGGAAGCTGAACTGTTTACAGAATTATATCCCTTTATAAGAATAGAAAATAATGGCTCCCCCCGACCTTCCCGGAAAAGCTACAATAAATCCCAAGTTAGCCCTCCCATCTCAAATAAAGAATTCTCTTCCATTCGGAGCAATGACACAAAGCTGCCTGAAGTTCGTCCGGCTATTCCAAAAACCGAAAAATACGAACTCGGGATCAAAGTGGATATTAACCGAGCAGATACCGCCGAACTAAAAAAAATCCCGGGAATCGGAAAATCCTTTGCTTCCCGAATCCTAAAATACAGACAATTAGTAGGCGGCTTCTATTCTGTGGAACAAATAAAAGAAGTATACGGAATGGACGAAAGCTTATACGACCGAGTTTCTCAATGGATGGAAGTAGTTAAGCCCGAAATACAACCCATTCCGGTAAATAGCAGCTCATTAGACCGGTTGAAAGCTCATCCTTATATTAATTTTTATCAAGCGAAATCCATTCAAGAGATAAAAAAAAGAAAAGGTAAGCTTAACTCAATCGATGAATTGGCTTTGCTTGAAGAATTCTCACCCCGGGACTTAGAGAGGCTAAGTCTCTATTTATCATTTGATTGACAATTTAAACAGTTGCATTGTTAGGGATTAATGAAATATTTTATAATAATTTAAGACAGATGTGTCACAAAATAATTTACATTTGCAACATATAGTTTAATATCAATTATTTATTTATGAAAAAGTTAGTCCTTTTATGCGCAGTTGTTGCGATGTGTGCTACTTCTACAGTTGTTGCTCAAGATAACAAAGAGAAAACAAAAACAGAATGCACAAAAAAGTGTGAAAAGAAATGTGATAAAGAGAAAAAAGAAAAAGACTCCAAATCATGTTGCACAAAAAAGACTTCTGAAACTAAATCTTCCGGTAAAAAGTAAAAATTTTTCTTTAAAGATAAGGGAGCTCTCGAGCTCCTTTTTT
>DAIQOU010000197.1:0-8090 GCA_036787725.1 Bacteroidales bacterium | reverse complement strand
TGTTTAAATTATTAAAAAAGAAAAGTGATGTTAAACCCAAGAATGGAAACAGCTCTAAATGAGCAGGTAAATGCAGAATTATGGTCTGCTTATTTATATCTTTCCATGTCCTATGATATGAAAGATAAAGGTTTTAACGGTTTTGCTCATTGGTTTGCAGAACAGGCAAAAGAAGAGTTTGAACATGCTACCCGTTTCATGGAATATATCGGCTCCGTAGACGGAAAAGTCAAACTGAAACCCATCGAAGAGGTAAGACAAGAATGGAACTCTCCCAAGGATGCATTCGAAGATACATTGATGCATGAAAAGATCGTTACGGGAAAGATCCATAAATTGATGGACCTCGCCATAGAGTTAAAAGATTATGCTGCTCAAAGCATGTTGGTATGGTTTATCGACGAACAAGTCGAAGAAGAGGATACGGCTCGAAACCACTTACATACTTTGGAAAAAATCGATAAAGACTCTGCCGCTTTGTATATGTTCAATAAACAATTGGGGAAAAGGGAAGACTGATCTTCGATTAACCCGAATAACGAATCAAATCCCTGTTGGAATTAAAGGAGCTCCTTTAATTCCAACAGGGATTTGATGTTATAAGTAGGACTGTTCTCCTTGCATTCTTTCCGGGAAGGATTAAACCACACCTGATCTATGCCGGCATTCGCCGCGCCGACAATGTCCGTATCCCAATTATCTCCGATCATTAAGCTCGTTTCAGCATCACAGGAAGCCGCTTCCAAGGCATACCTAAACAAATTAAGATGGGGCTTCGTATAGCCGGCATCATCCGAGAGAATAATACCTTCAAAATAATCCGTCAACCCGGAACCGTTGATTTTCTTATATTGAATTTCTTTAAATCCATTCGAAAGAATAAACATCCGATAACGCGGACGGAGGTATTCCAGTACTTCTGTTGCATGAGGCAACAAGCCTTTTTTACGGGTAGTATACTCTAAGAATTCATCGCTTAAACTCAATAAATAATCTTTATCTGTTATTCCGAAAGGTTTCAACGGATTCAGAAAACGCTTCAAAATCAATTCGTCTTTGGATATTCGGCCATGAGCATACAAATCCCATAAATAAGTATTATTTCGGAAATAGATCGTATAGAACTCATTAAAAGTTGGGAAGAAGCGACCCAATCGATGATTGTTATACACTTCTTCCAAACTTTCTTTCCCGTTTGACAAGGTATCCCAAATAGTATCGTCCAAGTCAATGAAAAGAGTATTGTATTTCATCAATTCACTTCAATAACCAAATAACGGGTAATACTCCAAAAGGTATTGGGATCCGTAATTACAAAGATCAGGTTTCCGTTCGATTCTTTCTTATATTCGTAAGTTCCGGTCGGATGTTTGGATATTAATTTTGCTTTCTTGGCAACCAACGGAATTTCGGAAAAAGCATAGATATCCTTAATGCGTATGAAATAATCTTTATTGAAATTGGTACCCAATTGTCCTTTCTCCAAAATTTTTTGATCCTTTAATTCTTTAGAAGTTCCAAAACAGAAATAAGCAATCTTATCCTGTTTCTCATGTGTATCGATCACCTTTTTTTGCTGTTCGGATTCTTTCTGCAAACTTTGCAAGTTAGTCACCAGGGAGGTTACCGTTTCACTTAATTCCGCAATCTGAACATCCTTAGCAGCTAATAAAGCCTGTAACGTGGCCAGTGCTTCGGTTTTTTCTTTCAGCTCATTTTGCAACCGTTGCACCGTTCTTCTTAATTCTGTAGATTGAATACCCGAATTCTTCAATTTCTTTTCCAGTTCTTCAATCTGATCCCGGTTCTTGGTTAATGTCTCTGCAACCAACTTCATATCGGTAGCAATTCGTTCACGGGTGCTCTGCGTTCTTTCTCCCCCGGTAGCCGACTGTACCGTCAAGTAATTTTCCGCTGTTTTGATTTCGTTGAAATTATCTTCTACTTCATTCAGCAACGAAAGAACTTCTTCCAATTCGATATTGGCTTTGGTACTCGCCAACAACAACGAATCGTTCCTTTCTTTCAGGGCTTTATATTCACCCGAATTATTACAGGATGTCATACACAAAATGAGAAATCCGGTACAAAACAATACTACATTTTTCATAATCATTTTATTAAGATACATATAAATCAGGATTTAGTGATATTTTTTATTCCCCGTACTTTTTCCGGTTTTTCTTTTCCGGCAATTACAATAACAAATTCTCCTTTCGGTTCGTTTACCGTAAAATGAGAAATTACTTCTTTTAATGTTCCCCTTATGGTTTCTTCATAGAGCTTGGATATTTCTCTCGAAACGGATACGGTCCTTTCTTCTCCCATATGTTCCATTAATTGTGTTAACGTTTTCAAAACGCGATAAGGCGACTCGTAAATAACAACGGTACGTTCTTCTTCCGCCAGTAGTTGCATGCGGCTTTGACGTCCTTTTTTGGGAGGCAGAAATCCTTCAAAACAGAAGCGGTCTGTCGGGAAACCCGAATTAACCAATGCCGGGATCAGAGCGGCAGGACCGGGCAGGCATTCCACTTCAATCCCTCGGGCAATGCATTCTCGCACCAATAAAAATCCGGGATCGGATATCCCCGGAGTTCCGGCATCGGAAACAACGGCAGCCTTCTCGCCACTCAGGATACGGGAAACAACTGCATTGACCGTTTGATGTTCGTTGAACTTATGATGAGAAAACATTTTCTTGCGAATATCAAAGTGTTTTAACAACAAACCCGTCGTTCGCGTATCTTCCGCCAAAATAAAATCGACCTCTTTCAGGATACGAAGAGCTCTCAACGTTATATCCTCCAGGTTTCCGATAGGAGTGGGAACTACAAACAATTTAGCCATACATCATCAGGAAAATCGTTTTTCAAGCAGTTGTTTAAAAGCAGAGACAGTGTCATTTTCCGAACTCCATTTCAATTCGGATTCCAAATAATCCCATGCTTCCGCCAACGATCGGCATTCATTCAATCGAATCAGCGTTTGATTCATTTTTTCGGGATCTCCATTAAAAAGTTCTTTCTGGAAACGGAACCGATCGTTCAGACTGAATGACTTCCTTAAGTCCGACAACAGTTGTTTTTCCAGATTATCATTCACGATTCTCCCGGGAGATTTTAATTCCGGTTCTTTATCCGGTTCCGTTACGGGATTTTCCGGAAGGATCTCTTTCTTTATTTCGGGCAACTCTTCCGGGGGGGAAATTCCGGAATCCGCGGGAAGTGCTGCGGGATTTTCTTCCGCCGGCTCTGGAAGAGATTCAATCGGCTCCTCTGCCGGCAATAAAGATACTACTTCTTGCTCCGGGATCGAAATTACGGGAAGCGCTTCTTCTTGAATCGCCTCCGGTTCTTCCGGCAATTCCGATTTCGGTTCTTCCGGAATGTCTTTTATTTCTTCGACTTCTTCCCCGGTTTCCGTATCTTCGAAGTCATTTCCTTCGACTTCGTCATCATCTTCCTCATCCGAATCAATGAATTCAACAAAAGGCAATGTTCTCAGATAATTTACCAAAGCCAAGGATTGTTCATTACAAACCTCGATTCGCAGTTTAACCATTATTTTGTTTTTTTTCTTTTGCAAACATAAAAAATCCTTTTCATAAATGGATGAAGCGATCTTGATTTAAATCCGCAAACCGGATTATTTCTTCAATTTAGCTTCCTCCCACAATACATCCATATCTTCCAATGTCATCTCTTTCAAGCTTCTCCCCTGCTTTCCGGCTTGTTCTTCAATATAATTGAAACGAGAAATAAATTTTTGGTTGGTTCGTTCCAATGCGTTATCCGGATTGATTTTATACAGACGGGCTGCATTGATCAGGCTGAAAAACAGATCTCCGAATTCGGCTTCCATTTTATCCTTATCCATCCGGTCTATCTCGGTCTGCAACTCGTTGAGTTCTTCTTTTACTTTTATCCAGACATCTTCTTTTTGATTCCAATCAAAACCGGCATTCCGAGCTTTATCTTGAATACGATGGGCCTTTGCAATGGAAGGCAATGAAGAAGGAACACCTTCCAGCACCGTTTTATTCCCTCCTTTTTCTTTCAGCTTGATCTGTTCCCAATTTACCTCTACCTGTTTGGAGTTTTCGGCATTCTCTTCGCCGAAAACATGCGGATGACGAAATATCAGTTTTTCGCACAGCGCATCGCATACATCTTTAATATCGAACGTTTCTTTCTCCTCTCCTATCTTGGCATAAAATACAATATGCAATAATACATCTCCCAACTCTTTCCGAATGGACTCATCATCATTATTGATAATGGCTTCGCACAACTCATAGACTTCTTCTATGGTATTGGTCCTCAAGCTCTCATTGGTTTGTTTTCTATCCCAAGGGCATTTCTCCCTCAGTTCGTCCATGATATCGAGCAATCTGCCGAAAGCTTCAATCTTCTCTTGTTTTGAATGCATAATTATGTTAATTCGGTTTCCGGGAAATCAAGACTTCCTCCTTATTTTAATTCGAATGGCATTTTCAATCGGCCGCTCACTCAGCAATGCCAAATAACCTCCTCCTCCGGCACCCGCCAGTTTCCACGCCAATGCTTTGTCCTCATACGACCGGATGGCAGCCCTTACCTTTTCCGGCACCATTTCGGGGAACATTCTTGTCTGGGCATCAAACGACTCCCTGTATCCATCGGCGAAAAGAGTTAAATCTTTTTGCAGAATACCGGTCCAAGCCCTGTCGGCAGCATCGGCCAATGCCTTAACATTGGATTCATTGATATAAGTTTCCGCCAACAAATTCAATCCGGCCGGACGTGGCCATAGAAGCACTAAATAAATATGATCTTCCAACCACGAAAGAATGCCTTCGTCATGAATGGATTCTATCTGAGAAGGCCAGTAAGAATTATTATAATAATGACGGTTTAATCCCGGCATACAAATGCCGATGGCATCCTGGGCTCCCGATATCTCCGGTCTTCCCGGCTCATTCTCATAACGAAAAAGCAATTCGGCCAACTGTTCCGGATGCATTGACGGCAGTTCAAAAGGCCACAGTTTTGCGGCGGCATTACGAGTCGAAGTAGACATACCGCAACGCTCGTTAAAATCAATGGTCGGTTCCAACGAGACGGTCAATGCCCATCCCGGGTGATACTTGGAGACATACGGCTGATCGATCCAGGTACCGGCAATATCCAGCCGATAGGGAAGACGACTGCTTTCGCCGGTCCGTAAAGCGGTAGTCGAACGTGCCGGCAATCCGCTGTCCGGAATTCGCTTCAATACTCTATATTCGATGTTTAATTCTTTACAGATGGCTTCTTTGGCAGGTGAATTTCCATCTTCGTTCACCACAAAAATATCCGGACGGAATTCCCGCAGGTCTTCTTCAAAATCCATTATACCCGATCCCCGGTTT
Source organism: Bacteroidales bacterium (assembly GCA_036787725.1). Classification (GTDB taxonomy): domain Bacteria; phylum Bacteroidota; class Bacteroidia; order Bacteroidales; family Azobacteroidaceae; genus DAIQOU01. Next base: position 2,698 of record DAIQOU010000197.1, on the reverse strand, counting down.
ACCCAGGCATCGGTTACATACCGAACGGATTTCACCATGTAAAGCCGCTCTTGTTCGCTGTTGATGGTAGAACGACCTTTCAACTCCCGGATCGTGGCGTCCGATCCGATTCCGACATACAAGTCTCCGTAATGCGATGCCTCTTTGAAAAAGGCCACATGACCGCTGTGCAGCAAATCATAACATCCGGATACAAACACTCTTTTCGACATACTCAATTTATATTGTTATTTTCCGTTTTTCCCCTACCGGATCATGCGGCCGACCGGGCACCCGTTTAATTTTCAACCCGACTCTTTTGCTTATAAGTCTCGATTCCTTTTCTCAGGAAATGAATATATTTCTCCACATCTTTGTCATAAGCATAAGAAGGAGCGATCGGATAACCCTCATGATCCAACAAGACATAAAACGGTTGAGCATTCGCTCCGAATTTACTTCGTTGCAAGTAGCTCCATTTATCTCCAATGGTTTTCAGTTTCCTTTTCTTTCCGAATTCTTCTATTTCGATCACCTCCGGAAGGGGTTCCTTATCATCTACATAAAGAGAGATCAGTACATATTCGTTATCGATAATGCTTTTCACCCGGGGATCGGTCCATACCGCTGCTTCCATGTTTCGGCAATTCACGCATCCGTAGCCCGTAAAGTCGATCATTACCGGTTTACCGGTTTGCCGGGCATAAGCCATACCCGACTCATAATCATGAGATTTAGGCTGCACTTCTCCTTCATACAAATTAAAATCCTGAGTATAAAGTGGCGGTGAAAATGCACTGATGGCTTTAAGCGGAGCACCCCAAAGTCCGGGAACCATATAAACCGCAAAAGAAAAGGAGATAATAGCCATAAACAACCGGGGTACCGAAACAAAAGCAAGGTCACTGTCATGAGCGAATTTAATCTTCCCAAGCAAATAAAAACCCAACAAAACAAATATGATAATCCATAATACAAGGAATACTTCCCGGTCCAGAATTCCCCAACCGTAAGCCAGATCGGCCACCGAAAGGAATTTTAAAGCCAAGGCCAGTTCCAAGAATCCCAATACCACTTTTACCGAGTTCAACCATCCTCCGGATTTAGGCAGATTTTGAAGCCACGAAGGAAATATGGCAAACAAAGCAAACGGAATGGAAAGAGCCAGAGCAAACCCAAACATACCGATGGCAGGACCGGTCATGCTTCCCATCGATGCAGCTTCCACCAATAAGGTTCCGATAATGGGACCTGTACAGGAGAAAGAGACCAACACCAACGTAAAAGCCATAAAAAAGATACTGAGCAATCCGGTAGTAGAATCGGCTTTATTGTCCAATTTGGTAGTCCAGGAAGAAGGCAACGTCAATTCGAATGCTCCGAAAAATGAAACGGCAAACACCACCAACAAAGCAAAAAACACCAGATTAAACAAAGCACTCGTTGATAATTCATTTAACGCACTGGCCCCAAAAATAACGGTGATGAGTAGACCCAGTACCAAATAGATCACAATAATGGAAATGCCGTAAGTAAAAGCATCGCGAATTGCTTTCTTTTTGTCCGATTTGGACCGTTTCAAAAAGAAACTTACGGTCATCGGAATCATCGGCCAGACACAAGGAGTAAGCAAGGCAATCAATCCGCCGATAAACCCGGAAATCAAAATAAACCACCAATTATTGGAAGAAGTACTGCCTTGTGTTCCGTAATTCCGGAGTTCATCGATCACCGGTTTCCATAAATCCGAATCGGCAACTTCAACAGGCGCGACAAGAGAAACGGCGGTATCTGCAACGGCCGCCACCTCATCCGACGGTTCTTCTTGCGGATCCGGTTCTGCCGGAGCTTTTATTTGTTCCGAACTTTCGGCACCGGAAGCCGCGGAAGAAACCAACGCTGCCGGCAGGTGTCCTTTATTAAATTCAAATTCTTCGGAAGTGGGGGGCGTACACGATTCGTCATTACAAGCCATAAACGAAACTTCGCCTTTGATATGAAACCGTTCAACATCGGTTATTCTAAACTGTTGAATAAATTCGGCCGAATTACTGTACCAATTCAATTCCATACCGAACGTTTGATCATATTGTTTGATCAATTTCGATCCGGAAGATACCTTTTTAACCAACTCGGCGCCTTTGACTTCGCTAAAAGTAAAAACGGTAGGCTGCGGACCTCCCTCCGGAAGATCGGTTCCGTATAAATGCCAACCCGGATCAATCTGAGCTTTCAATACAATTTCGCTTTTGTCATTAATATGAAAACTCCATTTTACAGGCTCCAACAGTTGACCCGCAACATTTATTATACCTAAACAAAAAAGAAAGAGAGTTAATCCGGCAATTTTAATCATATTATTTCTATTTTCGCACAAAGGTATAAAATAATGAAATAAGGACCGGTATCGGTTTGTAAAGAATTGTAATAAAGCATTCTTAAATTGGATATGTCTCCTCGTCAGGAAGTCGGTTGCGGGAATGTTGGCTATATTATCTCCGGGATCAAAGCTTCGAAAGAAGTAAAAGTAGGAGATACGATAACCCATGTAAAGCGTCCGTGCGATAAAGCGATAGAAGGATTTGAAGAGGTAAAACCGATGGTTTTTGCCGGACTTTATCCGATAGATAGCGAAGATTTTGAAAATCTTCGTACTTCATTAGAGAAACTTCAATTAAATGATGCTAGTCTTCGTTTTGAACCTGAAACATCGCAAGCG
>DAIQOU010000196.1:0-8097 GCA_036787725.1 Bacteroidales bacterium | reverse complement strand
AATTGTTTTTTAAAGGACTCTCATACTGTCCGAGAAATCAGTTAATCATCGTATTTCGGGAAAGGTTGTTCCGATAACCTTCATTAATTCCAAACTATTTTTACGGTTTCATGACTTTCAACTACCGGAATGCCCGCTTCCCACCCGACCGCAGTTTTCCGGATGGAACAAGTTTTGCCCGATACCATCAATCGTTGCGGTTTTATATTTTTCGTTCGTATTTCCAACAAGGTTACATGAGAACGATTACCCTTTCCGCCGGCCACCCGGTTTTCCACGACAAATTCCAACGTTTTCTTTTTCGAGGACCACTTTACGGGAGTTTCAGCCAAGAATCCGTCCCGTTTCAACGCCAGATGAAATCTGTAACCGGGCATGACACAACTGAAACGTTGCCTCACACCATCTCGAGGAATCACTGAAATTTCCGCTTTATTCTCTTTTAACTCACCTCCATAAGCATGAAGGCCAAAAACAGAATCGTTGACAAGAATGGTACGTGCAGTATGAAAAGCTGCTCCGTAGCCTAAATCAATTTCACCGTCATAACGCCAAACTCCCCGGTTTTCCTGTTTATTGATCCAAGTCCTCCCGTTCTTGGCACTCACGAAAGCCCATCCGGCGGCACCGTCTTTGTCTTTTCCGGGATACCAAAAACCATAATTCGAACTACTGTCTCCGGTATTCATCAATGCCCAAGAACTGAGGAAAGAATTATAGCCTAATTCGATCCAATCGGTATTATCCGAATAGAGCAACCCGTAATCCAAAACAGACCGGCCTCCCATAACCGACATATACGACATATCATGTGTATGATGAATTCCCGAGCAATCCGTACCCGCCAAGTAAAATTTGGGAGCCAACCATCCCCGAACAGCCAAGCCGGCATAATGCTGCCGATCCATAAACCGTTGAGCATCCTCTACGGTAACTCTCGGATGGGAATACCATTTATCCTTATTCTTATCATACCAAAGGTTTTTATCCGGTTTCATCGGATTCTCCACCGCATATTTCGCCAAAGCATACGATGATTCGAAAGCCGTACGATCGAACATATGTTCCGAACGGTAAGGATATTCATCATCATAAATAAAATACTTTACTTTTTTCTCCCATTCCCCCCGTAAAAACTCCGCATCTTTTTGTCTGCCGCGCTTTTCCAGTTCCGTCACTACCTCCGGAATAAGCCATTCATTATAAATACCCCATTTGTACACATCAAACCAAGGAAGAATTTCATAAGGATATTTAAAGTAAGCAAACCAGGTTTGAACCGATCTTTCAAGATATTCTTCCGCCGACAGATAGCGGGTATATTGCGGGTTATAAGTCGCTACTTCATACATATGATAATACAGTTTTGCGATATGCGGATAATCGTATGCTCGCCATATTTTCATACGATCGTTATAGATGTGGTTACAAGAGGCATGAGCTGCCGAGTCGCGGGCTATATACCAGTTAGGCACCCCGTAGATACCATAAGGATAGGGGTGTTCTTTTTCGGTTCGTTGCAATTTACCCCAAACAAAATTCTCCAGATAATACTCCAGGGAAGCTATTTCCGTCGAATCCGGGTAGATTACATTTTTAGCTGCTATAAAAGGTGCTTTTCCCAAAATCGGATCATCACATGCGATTACATATCCCCACCAGCCGTCAAAACCATCGGTATCTTCCGGACTGCGTAATTTACCGTATTTCATATCATAAACAGAATATAATCCGTCCCACCACTTACCGGGAACCTTATGTTGCTGTCGGTTAACAATAAAAGCGCTTCTTTTCTTTATTAATGTCTCCACCGGTTCGGCAGAAAAGAACTCCAATGTGGTTTTTTCTCCCTTATTATAATGCACCGTGATCATATTTTCGCCCAACCGGTTAAAACGAACCTCATACAGGTGAGCTCCGGAAGGTCCGATCCCAACCGGTTTGATGTCTGTTTCCTCCGGGAATTCGGGAACGAGCGATTCTATATCCTCTCCTTTTAACCGCAATGCGATCCTGACAGCCAGGTTCCGGGGTACGGTATATCCGGGAGCTGCGCGCACATCCAACAAGCCATTCCGGTAAACCGCTTCCCGTAAATCTTCATACGAAGGAACCGACACTAATTTGAACTCATACGTGATGCTCGAACCTTCTTCTCCGGCGGGTGCCAAAAACCAGGAAGTATGCGGCCGGCGCCAGTTTCCCGCCATTTTTTCTCCCGTACAAGCCGAATGAATATATACCTTGCAAGTACCGTCGGCATTATCGAAAAATTCCAAGGGTGTCTTTTTTCCTGTCAACATAAGATAAAACGGACCTCTCCCCGAAGGTTTGGAGAAAGTGATAAAAGACGAATTTCCCGAGATGCTCTGCTTCGTTATAAACCCTCCTTCAAAGATAGCGGCCGGTCCGGGATCTACAATCCCTCCTCCCGGGAACCGGCAATGAACCGGGAGCATTACATCTCCCAGCTCCACCGAATGTTTTTCGGTCGTACCGATCTCAATCTTCAGGTGTAAACCATCCTCTTTCAGGCTATAAATTCTTTTCATATAGAGCGGCATATCAAACAAGGAGTCCCGGTAGAGCCACCTGTTTTCCTCCAATTCAAACTTTCGAGTAAAATCCGTTACCAATCGATTCCAATCTTCTCCGTTGATACGGTAATTGACTTGTACCTCTCCCCATACTGCTTTTTCATGCAGCAGATTTACTGTGTCGTTCACATGATGGAATGAAGAGACTCCCCTTCCGGACAATTCCATCCGGTAACCGGCATTTCCCGCTTGTTGAAATTGTGCACTCGTAACAAATATATTAAGTAATATAAAATTTATAACCGAAAAACCCTTAAAAAGAGATGTATTCATAAGATTAATTGAATTTCTGTATTATTATACATGCAGTAATATAAGTAAAATCAACCGGGGCAGGAGGATAAAATATTATCCGCAACGACCCTTTATATATTCCGGTAAAAAGTACCTATATAAAGAGTCGCCTTCTTACTCCGTTAATTTCCCGAATAAGCCGGATTTTGCACCAATTTAGGATTTGAATTCAACGCTTCCTGAGGAATGGGATATAGACTGCGATAATCTCCCATGGGTTTGTGAGACAACCAGCTTTTCGTGGTAAATATACCGAAACGAATCATATCTCTTCTGGTATATCCTTCCCATACAAATTCCCGACATCTTTCGTCGAACAAACAGCCGAATTGAATCGGATCTTGGTTTCCGGGATCCGTAATTTTATAGTTCTCCACATACCCCCATTCATAATCGGAATCTTGTTTCAATTGTTCATCGGTAAGCGAAGCCTTTTCGGGACTGTTCTTAAAAGCCCTTATCCTCACTTCCGTTACCAAGGCGCCTGCACCGGGTTGATTGGTACGCAATAAACATTCTGCCTTCATGAGTAAAACTTCCGAATAACGGAACAAAGGAATATCCGTATCACAGCTCCATTCGGAACCCGGAGGAATTTCCATCTTATTAAACCGGTAGCCTTCCATCTCATTGGTATAATTTCCATCCGGAATTTCCTTTGAAAACACAAGCGGTTCTCCTTTCAAATCATACGCCCCATATAAAGAATTCCCGTCGGCATCCAATTGTAAACCATGCAGCCAGGTATCATCCAACCGGGTATCTCCTTCTTCGTAAATATTTATAAATTGGGTAATCCCTTTCGGCCCGCCCGCCGCATTGGGTACCGCATTAATCCGGAACTTTTTTTGCAGTTCACTATGCCATGAATTCATGAAGAGGTAATTTCCGTGCAACCCTCGGGCATAATCGTAAGGGATGGTAAACAATACTTCCCGGGAAGATTCTACTCCCGCTGCCCGAAACGAATCACGAAAATCCGGAGACAAAGCGCATTGACCGCTATTGATAATATCATTACACTCTGCCAGACACTCGTTCCAACGACCGGTACCCGTATACACTTCGGCATTCAGATAAATATTGGCCAACAATGTTTTTCCGGCCCATTTATTAATACGTCCGTACATTTTGCCTCCTTGTTCTTCATTCAAATGAGGGACGGCCTCCGTTAATTCGTTGACAATAAAACTATAAACTTCTCCCCGAGAGGTTTTCTCCGGGAGTTCTTGCGTGATGGTTGTCGTCAGCGGTATATCTCCAAAATTATCCATCAGAATCCAATAATAATAAGCACGAAGTGCCCGCAACTCTGCCAATCCTTCTTGTTTTTCTTCGGGTGAGGAAGCCGGGATTATATCATTTTCGACTCTGTTTATTGCACTGTTGCATAATACTACTCCTGCATAATAATTATTCCACAGGTCTTTTATTTGTCCCAATTCCGAATTCCAATTATGAAAATGGAAGCGCTTATAAATACCGCCGTCATCCCAACCGGAACTATTGGCCGGGGTAACAATACAACATCCCGAAAGTTCCTGCGATTGCCAATAAGTATAAACATAATTATACCTCAAGGCAATATAGGCTCCTGCAATATTAGGTCCGAAATCGGCGGTCGAATAGTTATAAGTTTGTTCGGTAACGTCCGAAAAGACCTTTTCATCCAGATTCATGTCGCAGCTTGCCATACCGGTCAGCAGAAACAGGACCGGAATATATTTTAAGAAGGTTATCTTTTTCATTTGAATTATTTTTTAACTGATTAGAAATTAAGATTTACACCAAAAGTAAATGTTCGTGCAGAAGGATAACGGTATCGGTCATCAATACCGGGAGTCAAACCGGCAATGCCCACTTCGGGATCTATCCCTTTGTATCCGGTTATGGTTGCCAAATTTGATATACTACCGTATATCCTTACTCTTTTCACCCATTTATTCTCTTTCAATTCAGGAGTATAACCGATGGTAAGGTTATCGATTTTCCAGTAATCTCCATCTTGTACATAATAACTTACATATTGCAACGACTGGTCGTTAGCCAAGGGGCGTTTTCCGTATATATTATTAAAAGCTTTTTCCATAATATTACCTTCTCCCAACACGATAGGTACAGCGTAATGCATTTCTGCCGAATTCAACACTTGGAAACCGAATGCACCGCGCATGGTAAGCGACAAGTCAAATTGCTTGTATCGAATGGTATTGTTCCAATTCAGGTAAAAATCAGGCAATCCGTTACCGATTACTTTTTTATCATCGGCTTGTTGTTCCGAAATCGGTTTCGGATTTCCGTCGGCTCCTTCAATAATCCAATGACCTTCGTCATCGATATCTATACTCTTATATCCATAGAAATTACCGAGGGGTTCACCTTCTTCAATCCGGTGAGTAGGCTGCTGAATCGGTGCAAGCAGGTTGCCTTCATCACTATAAGAAACGGAAATGAATTTATCATTGGAAAGCGACAACAGTTTACTTATATTCGTAGAGAAATTAAAACCGGATTCCCAATAAAAATCATTACTTCGGACAGGAATTAAATTAAGCGAAACTTCCCATCCGCGGTTGCGAACGGAACCGGCATTGGCGATAATATTGGTAGAAATGTAGGGCGGAACGGGCACTTTATACCACCAAAGCAAATCCTTTGTATCCCGATTATAGAAATCGATGCTTCCCCAAATCCGGTTATCCGAGAAACCGTAGTCAAGCCCGATATTAAATTCCTCCTTTTTCTCCCAACGCAAATCGGGATTGGAATTACCCGAAGGCCTAAGCAGGCTTGTCCAAGTTCCGTTGTAATAGCCGTATCCTCCCAAGTCCAGTTTATTCAATGACATATAAGGATCTCTCGGAATCGTTCCGGTAATACCGAAACCGGCTCTGAGTTTCAATGCACTCAAGAAATCGACCTTTCTCCCAAAAGATTCTTCTTTCATATTCCATCCCACGGACACGGCAGGGAAGTTTCCCCACTTATGATCGGCTCCAAATTTGGTAGAGCCTTCCCTGCGGACACTTGCGGAAAGAAGGTATTTCCCTTTAAAATTGTAATTGACTCTTCCGAAAAAACCGATCAATTTGCTTTCACTTTGATAAGAAGACTGGTTCGCTTTCCCTTCTTTCAACGCATTGCCCATTTCCATTTTATTGTAAGTATAATCATCGCTCGGGAAGTCGTAATTATCCATAAAGGCTCGTTGGTAATTCCACTTGTTCCAACTGAATCCGGCCAGTGCATTCAGGTAATGGCCCCCGGTAAAACCTTTATTATATCCGATTGTCAATTCCATCAAGTTGTTTTCATTCCGATTTGTTTCACGTGAAGCATATCCGTTTTTACCGCTCACGGTAGTGGACTTATGCTTTTTTGTCTCATAATATCCGGCAAAATGGTTGACTGTCTCATTGGATACAAGGTATTTTAAATCCAGTCCCTCAATAGGTGTAAGCGTGATGGCCGAATACATTCTCAGGTTGGTTATTTTATTTTCTCCTTTCGTCTCATTCAACAACGCCACCGGATTAAAAATCATATCTCGTGCTATTTCTGTCCAATTACCGTTCGCATCTCTGACAGGGTCTGTAGGATTAAAAATAAGCGCACTTTGATAAACATCATTTCGATAAGGGATATCGTATTTTTTTTGATAACCGCTCAAGTTACCTTCAATTTTCAGCACATTGTCAAACATGCGGTGAATCACATTCAAACGAGGGTAGACCATCTCCACCTCGGATCGTTTTATGATTCCTTCATTAGAAGTATAATCAAAGCCGGCAACATAAGAAGTATTGGCCGATCCTCCTTTCAGGGTAGCACTATACGTTTGATTAAGCGGAGTTTGCAAGATTTCATCCAACCAATCGACTCTGCCGCCGTTGTCAACAGCTCCGGGAATTCCCCGATTTACTTTATCCAGGTATTGGTCCACGCTCATCATGGGAAGCTTTTTCGCTATTTTCTGAAATGAAAGATAACTGTTCACCTCCATGGAAGGCTTTATTTCTCCTCTGTTTCTTTTTGTAGTTATCAAAATAACCCCGTTGGTCCCCCTTGTACCGTAAATAGCCGCAGCAGATCCATCTTTCAATATATCAATTTGCTCTACATCATTGGGGGACACCGAATTAAAATCCCCCGGAATTCCGTCGATGATAACTAAAGGGCTTGCATCGGAGCTAAGGGTTGTCACACCGCGCAAAATAATCTGCGAAGCAGAAAGCGGATTGGCATCGGGAGAAATGACGGCCAGCCCGGCGATCTTCCCCCGGATCAATCCGGCCGCATCGGGAGAAGTTACCTGCACAAATTTATCCGCTTTTATACTCGAAACAGCACTTGTCAACTCTTCTTTTCGTTGAGTGCCGTAACCGATAACCACCACTTCATCCAACACCCGGTTATCTTCCTCCAACACAATGTCCGGTTTGGTGCCGGGTACCACCCGTACTTCTTGTTTTACATACCCGACATAGGAAATAACAAGCACATCACCCGGCGATGCGGCAATACGGAAATTCCCCGTTACATCCGTGATCGTCCCGGTACCGGGCTTTCCTTTCACCACCACTCCCGCTCCAATAATTTCTTCTCCTTTCGTATCTTTTACGGTACCCGTTACTATAATTTCTTGCGCATGTACCATTAAAGGAAAAAGTAAAAAAACCGTCGTCAGCATGCGGAGGCGGAATTTTCGAAAAAAAAACACATCTACCCATTGTTTCATGATAATTTGTTTTTAAGATTAAAGAATTAGATTATGTTTAACATTCGGTTGATTCAAACCGTCTCAAAGGAAAGAAGTGTTTCGTGAATGTACCGGTGGTTTTCTTAACAAAAAAGGGTGTATCTTTAACCGGGAGAAGATTGAATAAAATCCCCCCGCTATTTGAATCATTACCCCCTCATCCCGAATTAAACAGTTGAAAAAACATTTTTTCATTTTATAAACATACGGGGGAACGTCTCCCCTGCCGGCAGGGGAATGTCTCACCTCTATACAGGGGAACTCCTCACCTGTATGCAGGGGAATGCTTCACCTGTATGCAGGGGAGTCTCTCCCCTTTTTATAAATGTGGAATACTTGTCAACCTACCGGGTAAAATACACAGATAATAAAACGAGAGAATAAAAATCACACGGATATATTAAAAATGGAACGGAATCAGTTGTTTTTCTTTTCTTCTGCCGGATT
>DAIQOU010000195.1:0-8126 GCA_036787725.1 Bacteroidales bacterium | reverse complement strand
TAGCTCAGCAGGTAGAGCACATCCCTTTTAAGGATGGGGTCCTGGGTTCGAGCCCCAGCTGAATCACTAAATGAGAAAGAATCCTTCTAATCGGAATGTTTAGAGGGATTCTTTATTTCTACTAAGACATAAAATACAGATGCATAAGTTACTCGCATACCCTCTTTCCGTTATTTACTATCTTTTGTTTGGAAGTTCCCTGGTTTTCTTTCATGTCGTTCAATGGGTTTGTTTTAACTTATTCGGTTATGAAGCTCATAAAAGAAGTGTAGATGTCTTGTCTTTCTTTTTGGTTGCCAATACCTACGTATTGGGAACAAGGTATAGAACTCAAGGACTGGATAAACTTCCGGCAAATGTACCCTTGATTATTGCCTCTAATCACCAAAGCTTGTATGATATAACTTCTCTTGCATGGTTTATGCGGAAAGTGCACCCTAAGTTTATTAGTAAGATCGAATTGGGGAAAGGAATTCCCGGGATCTCCTACAACTTGAATCATGGGGGATCGGTACTTATCGACAGAAAAGATCCGAGACAATCATTAGCTGCTATCAAAGAAATGGCTCAATACATTGAGAAGTACAAGCGTTCGGCTATCATATTTCCGGAAGGAACGAGAAGTCGAACCGGGAAACCGAGGTCCTTTGCCGAGAATGGGTTGAAAATCTTGTGTCGATATGCACCTTCTGCTTATGTGGTTCCCGTAACAATCAACAATTCATGGAAAATGACCCGATGGGGTTCTTTCCCTTTGGGGATAGGGAATAAACTCGAATTAATCGTTCATGATCCGATCTCCGTCAAAGAGACGCCTTTCCCCGAACTTTTTGAAAAGACAGAGCAAGTAATAGTTCAAGCAATTAATTGATGGGTATTGAAACTGAGGGTGTTCGATCCTTTTTATCAGGTACAATTGAGGATATTCATCTATCCGGGAAGGGGAGAAGAATTTCCGTATGCGGGGGAGACGTTCACCCGTATGCTTGTAAAACAAAAAAGAAAATCGTCTTTTTCAATGATTAATTCGGGATTATATCGTATTTCCTGCCAGGTACCGTCGGAATCGTTCCTCATAAATTTCACCGATCGGGATTTTTATATTATTTCCCAGTAGGATATGCTTCCGTTGTACTGAGACTATTTTTTTCAGATTAACCAAATAAGACCGATGAACTCGCATAAACAGTTCCGAAGGAAGTTTTTCCTCATAACTTTTCAAACTGCCGAGAGTCATTATCGGTTTTCCCGATTCGGTGAATATACGAACGTATTCGCTTCGGCTTTCAATATGTGTGATTTTATCTGTCTCGATTTGTATCGTTTTATATGCCGATCGGACAAAAATCAGGTTGTTTTCGGACGCAGATTCGTATTCTCCTTTTAAAAGTTTATATTGGCGATAAGCTTTTTCTGCCGAACGTAAGAAATCGGCATAATCGATCGGTTTAAGTAAATAATCCAATGCATCCACTCGAAAGCCTTCAAGAGCATATTCCGAATAGGCTGTAGTAAATATAATGAGAGGCTTTTCCGGTAATGACCGAACAAAATCAAGTCCGTTCAAGTCCGGCATGTTGATATCCACGAATAACAAATCTACTTTTTGAGAAGATAGTATCTCTATTGCTTCCAACGCACTGCTGCATAATGAAGTAAGTTCCAGAAATGATGTCTTTTCAATATAACTTGCAATTTGTCTCAAAGCAAGAGGCTCGTCGTCTATGGCAATACATCGTATCATTATTGTAAAGGTATTGAAAGTATGGCTGTATATTCTTCCGCAGACGGGGTGGTCTCCAATAAAAACTGTTTGCCATACAACAGATTTAATCTTTTCCTCAGATTTTGTAATCCTACTCCCGGCAAGGTAGAGATTTTCGGTGGAATACTATTGCATACAGTGTATATCAGTGTGCCTTCCTTAATACAGAGTTCGGTGTGAACAAAAGATTCCTTATTGTAACTGATACCATGTTTAAAAGCATTCTCCACAAGTGTAATCAATAGGAGAGGAGGGATGAATATATTTGGAACAGCTTCCGGATAGCGGGTTTGTATATCGATATCTTCGAGGTACCTTATTCTCATCAAGCTTATATAGTTTTGCAGAAAGTCAATTTCTTTTTGCAGGAGTACCCTTTCTCTATCAGTATCATAAAGGATATAACGCATAATGCGGGAGAGCTCAATGACAGTTCCTTTGGCCTTAATTTTATCGATATCTATTAATGCATGAATATTATTGAGCGTATTCATAAAGAAATGAGGATTTATCTGCGCTTTCAGATAATTGAGTTCTGCCTGCAAATTCTGCTTTTCAAGTTCTTTGAATCGACGATCGTCTTGTATTGATTTAAAGATAAATTTCACAGCAATGTTAAAGCCGATTAATAGCAGAGCAATCAACAGGTCGTTTAATACCGGTCCCCATTTAAAAGGTAATGGCCGACGAGGAGGCATACTTGTTTGGTGCCGGCTTGTTGCCGGAGGTGCGGGTCGATGATGTAACTCCGGGTTTGCATTCCGGTAAACTTCTTTCGGAGGTGGTCCCGAAAACGTTTTTTTTTGAATAAAAGAGGGGATCGCGAATAACAAGAGGGTGAAAAGTAAAATAGAGAGAGCATAAAAACCGTATTTTTTTTTAATAAGTAAGCGAGGGATCAATAAATAGTTATTTATAGCAAATAAGATCGCAAACGGGATCAGGACTATATAAAACCGTTGTATTTCACGCCAACGAAAATTCTCTTCTCCACTGTAAGCGAAAAGAGGAACGCAAAGAACAACAGTCCATATTAACAGGTAAAAGCCATTTTCAAACCATGTTTGTTTACGATTATTCATGCCTCATTTTTGTTGTCCAATCATAAATCCCGGCATTATACACAAAGATAGCATAATGCCGAGATCAATAGAATGTTAATTCATATTAAATTTGTTACGGTCTTCCGGGATTTCCGGGACCTCCTGAATTTCCGACGGTTGAGACCGATCCGGCAGCAGCACCTGTTGTGAATGTCCCTGCGACATTTCCTTTATTATAAGTCGCTCCGGAATAATATCCGTAAAAATCCGTTCCGCCGGAGATGTTGCCTCTTGTATATATTGTATATTCGGTATTGGCAGCCAAGTTAGGACCGTTGAATAGTAATGTTATACTTCGGTTATAGGTTCGGGGTAACTTTAATGTAAGCATTTCTTTACCGTCGGAAGTCGTTTCTATTCTTATTATATTGATGCCGGACGTAGAAGAGCGGAAAACGACCGATCGTTGGGTACAGTAATTCGCAGTGGGGGAACTTGTATCTCCTCCTATACCGATCAGAGTGCCTCCGGTCACTGTAAATCTGCTGTTATCACAATCAATCCCGCCTTCGGGAGAATCTGCACCGGCTGCTACAATTAAGCCTCCGGTTACTGTAAGGGTACCATTAGAATCAATAGCATCATTGGTTGTACTGTTACAATAAATAGTTCCTCCGGATATTTGAATGTGAGTAGAGGCATTTATGCAATCATCATAAGCTTCGATAATTATTTCTCCTCCGGTAATAGTCAATGTAGATTTGCTTTCCAATCCTTCGGCTTCGGTTTTGGAGGTTTTTATCTTTATATTTCCACCGTTTATGGTCAGGTCTCCATCACTTTTAATTGCTTTGGCTGCTGTGTCGTTATTCCGGTCGTAAACGTATTGGTCTCCGGTTGTCGTAACCGTAACGGTTCCTCCATTAATGATCAGTGTCCCGCCTGCATTGATTCCTTTGCCTCCTTTGCCGGTACTCAAAAGAGTGAGCGTTCCATTTTCCATGAGTAAATTACCATCGCATTTTATTCCGGCTGCCGATGAGGTGTCTTGTTCATCTTCTTCCCAAATAGCGTCTCCCGCAGTGTTAATGGTGATATCTCCTTTGAAGATGGTCAAGTTTCCTACAGGTTTCAATCCTTTGGATGCTTCTCCATAAACCGTAATTTCAATTTTACCATTTGTATCGATATTCAAGTCTTGTTTGGTTTTAATGGCATGTCCTTTTTGTCCGGTAGTTATTATGGAGATATTTCCCCCCATAATATCTATGGCTTTTTTCGAGCTTTCGCTTTCTATTCCGTCCCCTGTAGAACGTATACTCAGGTTCCCTCCGGAAATGACTATTTCATCGTTAGTATGAATACCGTCGCTTGCGGCTTCCTTAATGGCAATATTCCCTGTTGTAATTACAAGGGAGCCGTCTGTACATAAACCATGTTTGTATTTTCCTCTTATTTCCAGTACTCCGTTGCCTTGAAATTCGAGGTTTCCTTCGCTGAAGAAAGTTCCCTTCATATCTTCTCCGTCTGTTGCTACATATTCTGCCCCGTCAATAAGTCTGTTGTTGGTTTTATCGATAACCGTAACAGTCGCCTTTTTCTTATTTTGAATATTTATTGCCGGACCGGTTGGATTGATTATGCTTACTCCGTTCAGTATCAGCCCGAATTTCTTCTCACCATATATTTTCACCGAACCGCTGACAATGCTTCCCTGTAATATATAATTCAATTCAAGATCAGTTAATGACGAACGTATTATAACATGTCCATTATTGTTCTCAATATCAACACCCTTATTGACGAAGGGATTTTCAATAGTTGCTTTTCCTTCGGAGAAAGCTATCACAACTGCATTCTCATATGAAATCTCTTGGGAATTAAGATTTAATTCCTGGTCTTCCGAATCGCCCGGATCCTCGGGAATTACAGGATCTTCAGATTGTTCGGTTTCATCCGGCGTGAAATCGTGATCATCACTGCATGACATGCAGAACCCGAGTAGGAAGAATATATATACTAATAATGTTGGAATACGCATAGCTTTATTTTTTAATGTTAAAATGCATTCATTTAACGCTAAATTAGTGTTTTCTGTATAGCAGTTGATTAGATAATCAATGAATGCCTGATTTTTGTCAACGAATCGGTTGTTAGAGTAACTATGTAGGGTGTGAATCAGATTTAACTATTATAATTTCGTTTTTTAATATCCTCTCTTATACAAGTTTCCTGGGAGTCGCACCTTGCGGTAACAAGCTTTTTGTTCTTGCAGCAACGTACTCTCATGTTTCGCAACAAAATGAATTTCTCACGTTGTCGCAACGCACTTTCATCATTTGTGACAAAATATAGTTTTGAATTAAAGATTAGATGTTTGTTTTGTTCCGGTTCAAAATTAGAAATGCCCCTAAAAGTTTTACAGGCTTTTAGGAGCACATTAGGTTTTAACTTTATGTTGTTATGCAATTAGACCAAAACGTTCAATTCTTCGGCAAAAGCGTTTTCTTTTTATAAGAATCCCAAAAGAAAAGTATAAGAGCTGCCAATAATAATAATACGATTATTCCGGAGCCGACGGACCCGATCATTACCAATTGATTATACGTGTCGGGAATAAATTTGAATTCAATGGTATGTTCTCCTGCAGGTACTTTCATTCCTCTCAAAATCCAATCTGTACGAAAATGAGGAGTTAATTCTCCATCGATATAGGCTTTCCACCCATGTTCGTAATATACTTCAGAAAACACAGCCAGTTGTTCTGTCGCAGCTTTGGATTTATAGACCAATTCGTTGGGTTTATAAGAAGTCAATACAATAGAAGCAGCAGAATCGGAACGGATGCTGAGTCCGGCGAGATTATCTGCAAATTGTTGGTCAACAACGGCCGTTTGCAACGGCTTGATCTCATTTAAAGAAGCTATTTCTTCATCAGCATTTTGCACGATCTTGAATTCATTTACGAACCAAGCATTGCCATAAGCATACGGATTTAAAATGGGAGGATGTTCCGGATTATAAATAATATATTTGGCATTTAACATGTTTAGGCTGTAACATTCTTCCAAATAACTCATCAAATCATTAACGGTAGTAGCGTTTTGTAAACTTGTAATGATCTTACCTGTAATTTCTCCTGCCAATCGATGATCAATCAGTTCCTGGTAACGACGCAGTTTTACAGCGTGATAACCTCCAATGGATTTATGGAAGAATGAAGTGCCGGTTTCCTGAAACGGGTTATTTAGATTCAGTACCCGATAAGAAGGGTGAGTGTCTCTTAAAATAGCGTCATCTGCAGGAGATTTTTGATAAGATTCCACTAACTTTTCTTTCTTAAAGCTGTCATTATTCAAATATCGTTTGTCTACAGTCCATAAATCAGCCAAGAGTAATACCGTTATACCGATTCCGGCAATTAGGGCCGGTTGTTTTTTATTTTTGCTTTTTAGGTAGAAGAACAATAGGCCTCCTCCCAATAAGATATAAACCAACGATCGGAAAGCATCGGAAGTTGCCAATGATTTTCTGTCTTCCAATAATGCATTGTAATACCAGTCCGGCATTTGATAACCGGCATCAGCAGCTGATTGGAAACTTAAAAAGATACTCGGCATTAACCATACGATCAAACACAGTCCTCCGACCACCGACAAAGACCAAATCAGTGCTTTTTTCAAAAAAGCGCTCTCTGTTTTTCCTGTCAGGATTTCTTTTAATCCCCAAATCCCAATGATCGGAAAAATCATCCCCGGAATGACTAAAGCCATAGAAGGGACTCTAAACTTATTATACATAGGTAAGTGGTAAAAGATAAATTCATTAAACCAATCCAAACTTCGTCCCAAAGAGAGCAAAATGAAAAATAAAGCAGCCCCGGCCATCCACCATTTAATCGGATTTTTGATAACAAACATTCCGAGTAAAAATAAAAAGCAAACCAGAGCTCCAAAATAAACCGGTCCGGAGGTGCCTTCTTGATCTCCCCAATAAGTTGCAGCACGAATCTCTTTCTCCTGCGGCTGATGTCCTTGAGCCCTCATTGCTTTATACAAAGCAGAGTGTTGGTCTAATACCCCTCCGGTTTCTCCTCCATAGGCATTTGGAATAATTAATGTCAATAGTTCTCCCCGCCCGTAACTCCACATGAAAGCATAATCTTTATCCAATCCCGAAGATACCTTTTCAGCCGGTTCGGCAGCTTGGGTCAGGTCGGAAGGACCACGCATGCTTTCTTGTGCCAGCTCATAGTTGGAATACAAATTGCCAATATTAGGAAGAACCGCCAGAACCATGCATCCTAACGCAGTGCCAACTATTTTAAGAATATCTGCATATTTTTTATCTCGAATTTCTTTTATCATTAAACCGATAACCAAGAAAATGCAGAAAATAGCAAGATAGTAGGTAATTTGAATATGACCGTTTTTGAGAGAAAGGGCAATTCCCACAGTTAAGGTAACTGCCCCCCAAAGCCATTTTCGTTTAAATAAAAGTAATATTCCTGCTATTGTTAAAGGCATATAAGCAATGACATAAGCCTTGGTAATATGGCCGGCAACCAATATAATTATATTATAAGAAGCAAATGCGAATGCAATGGAGCCGGCAATGGCCAGCCATCTTTTTACTCCCATAATACACATGAGGATATAGAAGCAAATTAATGCGATGAAAACAATGGAGCCATCTGCCGGATTAATTAATCTGGGAAGAGATTCGAGGTAATCCAAGTAATTAGGAGGATTCCCATATACCGCAATATGATAAGAAGGCATCCCGGAAAACATGGAACCGGTCCAAGCAGAACTTCCATGATCTTTTTGGTAATACTCTCTCAGCTCTTCAGACATTCCCAAGAATTTTTGGGTATCCGGCTGTTGAATTACTTTTCCTTCAAATACACTCGGTGCAAAATAAATTAATACAAGAATCAAGAATACTCCGATTGCGAGGAGATGTTCTCCCCCTTTTTTGACATAATTATTCATGAATTTATGTTTTTGTTACTGAGTTTTTTGTGCAAATATACAGATTATACATTACCGGAAAACCATTTTGAAAAATAAAAGCGCCCGGCAAACAGGACATGCCTCAACCGGGTCGATGTTTTTCCGTAATAGTTACACATGATATAATAACGCTCTTTTAATGAAGCTTTTCTATTCTTGGAGGTCATTCCTTCATTTAAAAAGCCGGATAAAATAAGATGTGTGTTATGAATTTCATTCGCCTCTTTAAGGCATCGGATACACCAGTCGAAATCAGAAGAAAAACGATATTGCAGATCGTATTGGGGAGCGATGGATCTTTTT
>DAIQOU010000721.1:0-2287 GCA_036787725.1 Bacteroidales bacterium | reverse complement strand
AGTGGGAAAATTACCTTTTCCGGTTGCTTATGGAGCTTCTGTTTCATTAGGAACCGGTATAGTGTGTATTGGTGGAAATAACCGGGATTCTTCGCTTACTTCTGTATTTTTATTGGCTTGGGATGATTTGAAAAAAGAAACCTCTATTACACCTATGCCTTCGTTACCGCATTCCCGGGATAATTTCTCGGTAGCGACTATTGATAGTTGCATCTTTGTGGCGGGAGGAAATGAGGACGGAATCCCTTCTGCTTCCTTCTTACGACTGGATTTAAAAAAGCCGGGGGAAGATTGGGCAGAATTACCCTGTTTTCCCGGATCTCCGCGGCTACAGCCGGTGTTGGTCGCTCAACAGTATACAGAAGATCATTGTTTGTACCTTGCCGGAGGATTTTCTCCCGGTACGTTGAAAAATGCTCCTTGCCTTCCGGATGATGTCCTTCGTTTTTCGGTCTCATCCGGGAATTGGGCTCAAGAGACGTTTTTACCTCTATTGGAAGACGGCTCTTCCCGTACATTGACCGGAGGATCGGGAATTGTTTTCGGTGACAGTTGTATTTTATGGGCGGGAGGTGTTAACCGAAACCGATTCTCGGCTGCTTTGGATCGGCCTCGACAACTTCGCATGGTAAAAGAAGAGGGAAAATCCGGTCGATTGGATTCGTTACAAAAGGAAATAACCGAATATTTGATTCATCCGGTTGAATGGTATCGATTTAATTCCGAGTTATTACAATATAATATCCATACAAAAATATGGGATTCTCTTGGCGAGTATGAACAATTGGCAAGGGCGGGAGCCGGGATGGTTATTTCCGGAAATAAATTGATTGTGGTATGCGGGGAATTAAAGCCCGGCATACGAACAATCCAAGTAAATGCGTTACAATTAAGATAATAGTTTCAACTGTCTTTTTTGAATTTGGGAAAGTAATTTGTAACCAATATCGATTGCATACGTCAAAATATAAACATGCTTCCGGAAAATTATCCGGTCTTATATTGTTTAATATAAACTAATGTTATGAGAAAGAACGACTTGTTTTGTAGTGTACTATTGATTCTAATACTTTTTCTTGGGTGTAATGAAATGTTGGCGTTTGATAAACACACACATATAAAAGGCCGGGTTTCCGGATTGGGAAATGATACCGTTTGGGTGGAATACATGACGTTTTCCGAACGTTTGAACCAAGCAGAAGAAATTCACAAGGATACGGTTGTTGCTGTAAATGATTGTTTCTCTTACCGAATTCCGGAACCGGAACCGGTCCTTTTTATAATGGAACCTAATCAGTTGGTCAAACACCGGGAGAACGGACATAAATATCAGTCCGATACCCGCATGTTTTTTTTAATGATCCGTCCCGATGAAGAGTTGGAGATAACGGGTCGAATCGAAGAGGAAGGCTATTTGTATTATGAAGTGTCGGGTTCGGATTTTAATAAAGAAATGGCCCGACATCGGAATACGAAGAAGGACTTATTGTGTAAGGAAGACAGTGTGGAAATGCAGATTGATTATTATGCTTTTTCAAAAAAGGCTCCCGAGAACAGCGAAATCAAGGTGAGAGAATTACAGGAAGAAAGAGTAAAGCTGTCCCGACAACAACAAGAAATGAATAGAAATTATATAAGAAATCATTTAGATACAGAGTTGGCAGCCTTTTATTTGACCGGTCAACCGTTGGATACTTTTGCTGTTTATATTTCTCGATTGAAGGGACCGGCTCAAAACGGTCGATTTAAGGAGTTATTGACTCAACGTACGGATGATTATAACGCGTATAAACAACGATTGATAAATAAGGATAAAATTATTCCGGGCGCTCCGGCTCCCGATTTCAAGTTAACATCCGATAGAGGCAAGGAGATTCAGCTTTCTTCTCTTTCCAAAGAGATAGTAGTTTTGGATTTTTGGGGTAGTTGGTGCGGATGGTGTATACACGGTTTCCCGAAAATGAAAGAGTATTATCAAAAGTATGGAGATCGCTTGGAAATTGTCGGAATTGCTTGCAAGGATAGTGAAAATGCTTGGTTGCAAGCCATTGAGAATCACGAATTAAACTGGGTAAATGTTTTAAGTGAGAAAGAAAACGATATGTCGGTTACGTATGCTATAGAAGTTTTTCCTACTAAGATCCTATTGGATAAGGAAAAAAGGATTATTGGCGTTTATAAAGGGGAAACGAATGAATTTTATGAAAAAATAGATGAAATGTTAAAATAGCCGGGAATATTCCTTCTTTAATAATCGGTATACTTTTTCGATTTCCGGATGCGATTT
>DAIQOU010000003.1:25145-27241 GCA_036787725.1 Bacteroidales bacterium | reverse complement strand
CCGGAAATGTTTATCATAATAGAATATATTCCTTTATAAGCCGAATTCTTGTTATCCGGAACCGCTTGCAGGATTTTAATAACTTTCGCTCTTATTCGGGAACTTTTTTTCCTTTACATCCCGAATATAATCTTTTGTCGCTCCGGTCATTACGGTATGCAAATCGGCATATCGACGAAGGAATTTCGGTGAAAAATCCTTATTCATACCCATCATATCATGGATAACGAGCACTTGGCCGTCGACTTCCCCGCCGGCACCGATTCCGATAACAGGTATAGCTACCCGAGCTGAAATTTCAGATGCAAGTGTGGCCGGAATCTTTTCAAGCAAAATACCGAACGCGCCGAGTTCTTCCATTAACAGACAGTCTTCCATCAACTTTCGGGCTTCACCTTCTTCCTTGGCACGGACCGTATAAGTACCGTATTTATTGATAGACTGCGGCATTAATCCCAAATGAGACATAACGGGAATACCGGCATCGATGATTTTTTTTACATCCTCTCGGATTTCCGTTCCTCCCTCAATTTTCAGAGCATCCGCACCGGTTTCCTGCATAATGCGTATCGCAGCATCAAGGGATTTCAACGGGTTCCCGGAACAGGTTCCGAAAGGCATATCCACAATAACCAAGGCTCTTTTGGCGGCATTCACTACCGAACGGGCATGGTATATCATTTGATCCAATGTAATGGGTAAAGTGGTCGGGTTTCCTATCATCGTATTGGAAGCGGAATCTCCCACCAGAATGGAGTCGATACCGGCTTCATCCAAAATTTTCGCCATCGAGAAGTCGTATGCGGTCAACATCGTTATTTTCTCGCCTCTTTGTTTCATTTCCCGTAACCGGTGGGTAGTTACTTTCCTTTTATTATCTTCTGTATTGGTAGACATAATTTATGATTAAAAAAATAAAAGATTATTTTATTGATAATTCCATTTGTATATTGCATCGTTTATAAGGAGTTGACCGGCCGGCAATCTTCTTAAACCCTAACTTTTGATAGAGTTTTATAGCGGGTTTCAGAATCGTATTGCTTTCCAGGTATATGTTGGAAGCCCCCGATTCCCTTGCTTTATTTATAGCCGCTTGTCCCAACAAAAAACCGATATTCTTTCCTTGGACGTTGGGATTGACTGCCATCTTGGCCAATTCAAAATCATAATGATCATTCATCTTAATTAAAGCACATACCCCTACCGGTTCGTCTTTATAAAGAGCGACAAAAATATATCCTCCATTTTGCAGAATATATCCTTCCGGATCATCCAACGCCTTATGATCGGCTTCTTCCATTTCAAAATGGGCTGATATCCATTCTTCATTCAGTGCTTTGAATACTTCACGATAATATGATTCATAAGGAACAATTCTTACATTCCTACTTTCTCGGGTTTTCTTTTCCTCTTCTACCCGTTTTAAAAGCGACTTTTCCGATAAAAGAAATTCCCACTCTTCCATGGCTTTCCACAAATCGTGTTTGGTTTGATTGGAAATCTTTTCAATGGCGGCCACCACGTCGGCGTATTGATCCGGCATCTTTTCTGCTATTTTTTTTCCTTTCAAAGACAATTCCACCATATTCCTGCGCCCATCCGATTTGTCTTTCTTTTCTTTGACAAGTCCTTCAGCAGACATTTCCCGGATCATATTGCTGACGGAAGGATGAGAATGTCCTATCTCTTTTGCAATGGATGTAACGGTCTTTGGCTGCCCGTCCGATAAAACAAAAAAGACCGGGAACCATTTCACTTTTAAGTCGATCCCGTATAAGTCGTAAATTCGAGAAGCATCCTCCGTTATTTTATCGGTCAGCATACGCAGCCTGCTTCCAAAAGCCAATTTGCCTGTTTTATTGAAGAAATCCATATTTCAATCAGCTTAAATCTATTGATTACGTAATCAATTACGCAAATGTATAACATATTTTTGAATTGCATGATTGATCCTTCATTATTCATATGTATAACCATAATTATTTTATCGAATCGAAAAAACAAGCGAAGAATTTTTCGAAATGTTGTTTGAGTCAATCCAAATGAGAATACCATTTACATTATCAAAACATGTAAAATCATTTTGCAGCAAAACG
>DAIQOU010000003.1:0-25045 GCA_036787725.1 Bacteroidales bacterium | reverse complement strand
TTGCAGCAAAACGGAAACGAAAGTTGCTGCAAAAAGAAAAACGCTTTCGATACCATTGAATTTCATCTCCTTTATGATACAGGAAAAATAAGGGCAAGGCTCCGATCCGCTTCTTTCCGAATCGTAGGATGCATGCCGGTCGATTTTATTCGATCCAATAAATCGACGCTTTCTTTCAAAGGAAAACCGGAACAGCAGAGGGATATCTTCCAAACAATCAATTCATCGGAAATATACTTCTCATAAGTCTGTAATATAGGAAGAAACGCTTCTTCCGTTGCCAATTCTTTATTATAGAAAGCCATGTAGCCGATGGCATCCGTCAGTTCCGTCAATTCTTGTCTTTCATTTGTTTTCAACCGGTTCAACAATACAGGGAAAACACATGTATTCATTCGTCCCAACGATCGTGCAATAATATCACGCGGAAGCGGAAACGACTTTTTCTTCGAGACGGTTTCGGGAATGATCCGGTGTTGGTTATTTCCGATCCGGCCCAGGTAATCACACATCAGGGAAGCAGTTATTTCGTTCCCGGCTTCCAATGAAACAGTGATTTCCAATTTAGTATACAATGCTTTTTCAATTGCCAATCGTTCAAGCAACCGGGCAACATGAGCCGGATCATGGACCGTGCACCTTGATCGCAGAACGATAACGGCAGCAGAGCGCTCTGCCGGAACAGAAGAATTAACCTTTTTACATAACTCTTCTGTCGAAAGAGATTGGAGGAGTGTAATATCCTCTTCAGAAGCCATTCCGCGCTTTCGTAAATCAAGTTTGCTGCTTTTCATTCGTTTTAATGTTTACTTTTATTCAAGAAAATATTACGACATTGGCTTTTTAGCAGTTTTTCTAAATCCAATGCAAATATAATTTTCTTTTCCAATTCTTATTACTTTTGCCCCAATGTAAAAAGATGTACAGTATACAAAAAGAACCAACCAAATGAAAGGCTTTTATTCCTTTATTAAAACCCCTGGTCCATTCCCGAATAGAAAAAAACTTCCTCTTATCCGGATTATCAGTCTCATTATTATAACTTATATTGCATTATTTATGACCGGTTGCGTTATTTCATTTACGGTTACCGAGGTATTCGAACCAATCGGATGGATGCCTCATATTTATGATCAATCCCCTCTTCTTCTTTTTGCGATACTCATAGCTCCCGTTTGGGAAGAATTGGCTTTTCGTCTGCCGCTTGTATTCAACAGAAAAAACCTATTGATATCCACCGGACTTATTTCATTATTTCTTTTTAAAAGAGTATTCGAGGATTGGTTAACCGCTTGTGTTATATCTTCCGTTATACTTGCCATACTCATCCTCCTCTTTTATATAAAATCCTCCCGGTGGAAGGAGAAAACGACACACTTTCAACGTGCGAATTTTAAGTTCATTTTTTATTTTTACACCCTAGCTTTTGCCTTGTTACATGTTTTCAATTACACTTTCGATTCCGGGTTGCAATATATAGCCGTTCCATTCCTGATAATGCCTCAACTTATTTACAGTTTTGTATTCGGATACATACGATTAAAGTATAAAACAGGCCTCTTAATAACCCTGTCCATCCATATACTTATTAATTCCACAGCGTTTCTATTGGTGCAAAGCTTATAATAAACGAATCTGTTTCTGAGACACTATAGAAATAATCAATGAGAATATCTTTTTCGATCCGTCAAAAGGAGTTCTTTCTTCCAAGTATTCCGGCACGGGATTTTTTGCTTTAATCAGGCATTGTCCCGGTTCCTTGAACAGATCTTATTTCATAAGTTACCAGTCTTTCCAATAATCTGAGTTTTTATTTATTCGGGAAGAGACAGTTAGAATTCTCTCGTTATCGGTATCCAAAACTCCTTCATTCGAAATGTTGTATACGCCTTCCCGATAACAGGCAATGACTGTTTCGATCATGGACCCTAACGAATCAAAAATGGAAGTGGGTTCCGTTACACCTGTAGCAGGAGAATCATAAAAGATTTGCCCAAATGTTTTGGATTTTTTGGAGAGATCAATTAAGATGGGAGCCTCCAATCCCAATCCCGGCATCAGGACAAAAGGTAAAAAACGATTTGAGAAAAGCTCTTCTTCTCTTAACACCAGTACCTGATACTCGCGAAGCGCTTCCGTATATTCAATATGCGAACCCATATCAAAAAGATGAAAATTAAAGCCCAAAGTACCGATAATTTCCTTTTTTAGCCCGGGTTTCCAAGTGTAAAGAGCATTGAGATCTTCAGATGCTTCCAATTGAAGTAAATACAACATATTGGCAAAGTGATCCGGATCAAAAGGAGTTCCTTCTTCCAAGTATTTCAGTACGGGATTATGGAACTCGAGCAGGCATTGCTCAAGTTCCCTGAGCTGATCTTGTATCATGAATGCTATTAATTTTAATATAAATGAAATACAAATATAAAAATGATTTGTAAAAGTCAATAAACTCTTTCTGTATATTCCGGTTCCGAACTTTGATGAAAAGTCGGATCTATCGGTGTCAGAAATATGGGAAAAACATTTCGGGAAATCATTCGGTCGAATATTTTGAAGAGGACTGTCATAAATGCAGCCGCTCCCACTGCCGGAGCTGCATCCCGAGCCGTTTCTATCGGAATTCTCGGAAACGGAATAGGAGCTGTTTCCCTTTCCAACGGCACAAAAACCGGCATCAATGGCGGGAGTTGTTCCGGCAGGTTTCTCCATACCGGTTCAGGCAAAGGACTTGGATTTTCTTTTAAGCGATCTTCCACCAATTGTACTTCAAAAACATCCCCCGTTTGCATATTAAATGCACGTCGTATGGTTCCGATATAATTTCCGTGCCTTCGATTTTCACTATAAGGCACATACATTACAGATGCTCCCGGCCCCCCCTTCCATAGTTAGAGCATAAGGATATTCATCTCTATCATAGCCATCTATTGAAGGATACATTCTTGTTGCCAAAATCCTTCTACTATCTGCATTTTTACGGTTAGTATCAACAGTAAGAAAAACCGGGTTTTCTCGGCAGACAACCATCCCACCTCATCAACTTAAGGAAAAGCCGTAGGCCGTACAGTTTTGTATGAGGGGGCCAAAAAAGACCAATTATTCTTTGAATAAATTACGGATTGTAAGTCTCGTCTCGGAGAAAGCCCTTCGGGGTGATCACATCCAATTCATGCCCAGTCGGAATATACCCACCTTTTAAGGCAGCCTCTTACGCAACTGAGCAACCTATGGCTGCGACACGCAATCAACCCTTAAGTCCATTATAGGGGCCACCCGGTTGTTGAAGCGAATGAAGAAAAAGAACGATTATTCGACAGTAAGTTTCGTTTCCTTTTCTTTCAATCGCAAAACGTTAGCAGCTCTCCATTATTTCTGTTTTGAGGAGTGTATTCGATTCAAGTTAAGGTAAAGTTTGAGAATAGACTTGCTTAAATTATCCATAAAGTTGACCCTTGATCCTTTCGGAAGATGATTCGACTTGAAGTTTCCCGGGGACAAACATAAGGATGAACCATAAATGCAATAGAAATGAAGATGACAAATAAATTCAAAACATCTCTACGGAAGGTCTTTTAAACAGAGATTTCCCTATTTCAACGGCATTACCACCCTTGTAATATGCTCCGATTCGGGCACTTCGGGACCGGTATAATAATGTTCGATGCTTGTTCCGTTGGGTTCGTATCCTTTATGTTGAGTCCACTCTACCATCTCTTTATACAATTCGGCCAATTCATCGTAATTTCCCTTATGAAGGCAGACAGCTATTTTGCGAGCGGGAATAACGATCGATTTTATATCCTCCTTACCGGGGATTGCTTTAGCCGTGTAATTTCCGATGATCATATGGATAGAATCTTCACTTATTTCATCATAGCCGGGATATTCTACAAAAGGGATATCTGTAGTAATTTCACCTTGTTCCTCCATATAGCCGCCGATTTTCATAAATCCCTCTCCGATAAGCCGGCTGAAGGTTTTCATATCGGTTTGATGTTCGATAACCAATGCATGCCGGTCCGGTTGTTGCAACAACATAATGTCTGTAATCTTTGCCATAAGTCCAATGTTTTAATAGGTTATTTAATTTGATTATTCTATTATCTGGCAGGTAGGGCAATAATAAACCGTACCTCCCATATACGATTCTTTTGTAATGGCGCCCCCACATCGCTTGCAAGGACTTTGCAGGGTTTTGGCCGATAGAATCGTTTTATATCCCCCCGGATTCCCCGAAAGGTCGGTCTGAGTATCCCGCCCTCCTTCAAAAATCATCTCTTGCAAGGTTTCTTTCAGCGAAATGAAAAGATCCTTTCTCCGTTTATCGGACAGATCCGAGACTTTCTGTTTGGGGTGAATCCGAGCATTGAACAGAATATCTTGCAGTACCCCGTTACCTACACCGGGGATACGCTGTTTGGTGGCCAGTAACGCTTTTGCCGTCAATGTTTTCCCGGCTTCTTCAAACAGCTTATTAAAATTTTCTTCGGTATATCGTTCATCCTGGGGAGGTATACTTGTTACACTTAACTGGTGATACTCATTATCGATAACACCCTCGGGATATACTCCGATGAAACCATACATGGCTACTGTAAATACCAAGAAAGAATCATCATGGAAGGTAAGTAACAATTGATAATTTGAAGGAATTTTATCTCCCGGATTACAGTACCGAGCGTTGGTTCCATCGCCAATATTCAAAACTATGTTGTCCGAAAAGAAAAAGTCCACAAACATACCATACCCTTTTGCCTCAAGAAAGGTTTTCCCTACAAGCAATTTACCGTATTCCAACGGATCTCCCGTATAAAAGGTAAATTTATGGGTTTTCGTCGCATTGAACACTTGGGTAATTACTTTTCCTTTCAATACATTATTAGCTTGCTTAGCTACTGTAACAGCTTCCGGTAATTCTATCATACTATCTACATTTTTTACATTTTATAATCTATGGGTATATACACTTCCGTTTCCAATTCATCTATTTCGACTTTGCTCGGAGTATTCAGATATACTTCAAACGTAAGGGGATGTTTTTGAAAATAACCGCTTCGGGGCAACAGGTCTTCATAAATTTTTCGGTACATTTCGGGGAGAGTGGAATAGCTTCCCGTATGGCAGAAGACAGCGTACATTCCTCCCGGAATTTCCTGAAGAACAAATCCGGGCTCCGGCTTAATACTTTCCTCTACGGGAATTCCGATATAGAAACGACATTGTTCGGGAGAGGTTATTGCCGGGTTATCCCGACTAATACTGACAAATCGACCGGCAGACCCTGCGTGCAGTTGTTCTCGTGCGTATCGTGTCAACTTTTCCCACAAGAGCACATAAGCATAGTTATCTTGAAAAGCATCTCCTACCGGCAAACAAAGTACCCATTGGGTATTAATCCGTTTAATGACCGGTCGAATGACCGGATCAGCACAAGATTCCGAGCGAACGCCAAATGCTGTCTTGTATTTTTCCCGGTATGCCGACATCGAAACACCGAAATGTTTTCGGAAAGCTTTCGACAGACTGAATTTAGTCCGGTAATTGGTTTGATCCAGGATTTCCGAAATGGATTGATCGGTAACAATCAGCAAATGAGCTACATATTCCAAACGAAGCCGTTGAATGTAAAAACCGACATTCTCTCCGGTAACGGTTCTGAAAACCCGGCGAAAGTGAAACAAGGAAAGATGAGCCATCCGAGCCAAACTTTCGGTATCCGTTTCCCGAAACAGATTTTGATCGATATAACCGGTAATCCGATTGATTGCCTCCTGATGTATATTCCGGGTTTCCGCTTTCTGCTTCCATCGCTTCAGGGTGGGCAATCTTTTATTCAAAACAGTCCGTAATTCTCCGGGAGTATAATTCGTACTTGAATAATCATTGTATTTATCGGTATATTTCACCCAAATATCAATCATATTCTCCATAGACACCTCTACTGTATATTGTCCGTCTTTAAGACAATAATAGCAATATTCATTGCTGAGCGAATGATCGGCATTGGTTCCCAACCATGCTTCTA
The DNA here is from genome assembly GCA_036787725.1 of Bacteroidales bacterium. Lineage (GTDB taxonomy): Bacteria > Bacteroidota > Bacteroidia > Bacteroidales > Azobacteroidaceae > DAIQOU01. The sequence continues at coordinate 19,017 of DAIQOU010000003.1, read as the reverse complement.
CGTCAAACCGAAGAGGCATGCCGCAACTTTGACAATATTGTTTTTCGGGTAAATCCATACGACAAATACAAAGGTACAATGCCGATTCCGAATTTAGTTGTCCAAAATAGGCATCCTGCCAAAATGATTGTTAAATTTTAATTGTGCCGATTTCTCTCACAAGGTTAAATGAAATAAGCGAGATGAGGAAGACAATCGGCTTCGCATAAGGGGAGCAAAAAAGAAGGCTATACAATCTAAAATAGGCCATTTAATCGAAATAATCGGGTAAATACAGGAGTTTTACGAAACAGAGAACAGCAAAAAGAACAACCGGATTAAAAATGACATTCTTCTTTTGAAGAAGGAATATACAGTCGACTGTCACAAAATACCCTTTAATCGGACTAATCGATCGGTTTACGGTAGACCATGGGAGTATATCTTATTCCGTCGCGCAACTGTTCCTCAGATGTTTCCGAGAAACCGAGATGCCGGTATATTTCTACAGCATAAGGAGAGGAATTCACGGTAATAACCGAGGAAGAGGAATTTTCGGCCAATACCCGAAACAGTTTGCGGCCTATCCCCCGTTGATGATACTTTCCATCCACAAAAAACAACGAAATATGGCTTCCTTCATTTTTGGAAGCGATCACTCCCACCATTTTATTATCTGCCCAAGCTCCATACATATCCAATGCATTAATTACTTCTTCATTTTCAATGTATTCACGAAACGTTTTTATCCCTTCCGGAGCATATTCCGGAGCTTCAAACTCCTGGAATACGTCCATTACCAATTTCATTGCCTGTTTTCTGTCGGGCAGGGTAATTTCTCTTATATTCGTTTGATCCATATTCCTTGTAAGAGGACTCACTACTCTATAGTGGCATTACCCTACCAGTTGCACCAAAACCAATCTTCCACCCTCTTCCTTAGACAACAGAATTTGTTTGTTATCGGCCAGTTCCACCGCTTCATTGATCCCGATTTTTCGTCCTTCCGTTTTGTCTTCCAAATCCGGCAGACGTTGATTGATCAACAACCATTTTCCTTGATGAAAAACAAAATAAGCGACCGGTTTCTTCTGTTCTTCCGTCAACCGTTCATTAGGCGAAATATTCCGATTAACATGCCACTGATACAAATATTGATTATTATAAACCATCAACCGGTAATTATCCGGAGTAAAAGAACCCGCCTTCCGGGAAGAATATAAATTCAATACGGGAAGCAACCCTTTATATTCCGTGCCGCAGAAAGGACATTTAGGCTTCGTGGTATTATCAAAAACAAACCATTTATACCAACAGTCCGGATTCTGACACGGCTGCATTAAATCGACGGTTTTCAGCAATCCCTGTTCCCAATCATCGGCTGTGGGCCTCCCGGGAGGATTATGCAAGCCGGTAATAAAGGCTTTATCAAACAATTCTTTCAGATAAGGACCGCATACCGTATAAGGTATAATGGTCGGATCAGCCTGGGGCAATTGAGAAGCCTGCAACTGATCGGATTTCACCCGGTTGGAAGGGTCTGTCGGATGTTCAATAAACAAGGCTTTCGTTCCCATCGACAATTCTTCATCTTTGGTAGAATCCAAATCATTGACCTTTCCGCCCCGCAACGGATGACGGTATAATAAGTACATGTAAACCATTACTGCCAATGCATGCCGATCGGTAGCTATACTCGGCAACTTCCGGTCGGGATCATCCGGAGCCAAATGCTTGGTTGCGATTACTTCCGGAGCGATGAAATCGGGAGTTCCCAATACATCGGGAGGAAATTTCCCGGGCACAACCAACCCGTCTATATCAATAATGGCAGCCCGTCCCGAAGTGGGATCTATCAATACATTTTTATAAGAAAGATCGGAGTGGGCCAACCCGGCTGCATGAAGCCTCTTCACGGCCCGACTGATACGAATACATATTTGAAAATACTTAAACCAATCGCCACGCTCTTGCGGCGCTAAAAATTTATTCTGATTTTTGGCGGAAGCAAACCATTTACCTTCTTTCTCTTTTCCTTTAATTCCTAAGAAGTCATTATTAATCGATCCGACCTTAAAAAAGAAATAAGGTTGATAAGTAGGGCTTACAATACCCAATTTACCATTATATTCAACCATTTTGGTAGGCCAGCAAAACAATTCTTTCCAATAATCCCCGCCCTGTTGATTGAAAATACGTTCCCGATAAACCCCGGTAATATTTTCCAACCGATCTTTGGCATTGAGATCCTGTTTATCCCGGAAAAAACCGACTACATACGACTTATCGGGACTGAAATAAACGTCTTTCATTCCCCCGGATCCGATGATTTCATCGACAAATTCAACAGGAGTACCGTCTGTTGCCGTTAACTTTATTATATTCGCCATGATTTATTTGTGATCTTAGTAACTGTTCAAATTTACGATATCCTTCTTGGAGCTATAAAGTTAAATAAAATACACACAAGAAAGAAGTATGGTAAGATTTAATGAGTTACTTAATTTACCTGCTAAAATAGTATTGCAATGGTACGGTCATCATGATTTCCCGGAGCCCAAAAGTCCAGCCACTTCAATAACTGATCGGCAGCAGCCTCGTTGTCATCGGAAAATTCCACCTCCTTACCAAGATCTTCCCATAATTCATCCCACTTTTCGATCCGCAATAAATTGGCATCTGTTTCGAATTTGGGATCGGTAATGCCATCGGTCATTAAAATCAACGCTGTGAAATCGTTTACTATATCAAACCGCAATCTTTTATATATTTCGGTCGGTTGCATCACTTCCGACATGGTAAGAAAACGGGTTTGCCCGGCAAATTCTCCTCCATCGCTCTCACCCATTATTTTAAGGAAACGCGTATCTTTATTATAAATACCGATTCCTCCATCGCCTACCCAAAAGGCTGCGACAAACCACCCAAACCTGAATTTTCGACAAATCGAAAGAATCAATGTCGTCGAATAATCCCGAATGGAGCGATTCGTCTGTTTTGCTTCTTGCTCAATATTTTTATAGGCTTTAAATACCGCCGAACCCAATATATTATACAATGCATCACCCACTTTTTTACGCTTCTCTTCCGAACGGTCTTTATGAAACTCTTTGATTAATTCTTTGAAAGCTTGAGAATGAGCAGTTAATAATTGATTACATATTTCCGATACAGTTTCACATGCGATCTCGGACCCTTTGCGGGAATAAGCGGCAGATCCGGCTCCGTCGGCTACCGTCATTATATACCAACGATCTTTTTTATGATAACCGATCCGGAAATCATCATCTCTCGGATTTCCCTCATGCGCATGAGAACGTCCGCGACAACTGGCGGCAACAATATCCTTGCGTTCCGGTTTTCCAATTCCTTTATCTGCAATTACCTTAACGAATTGTTGATCGAAATCCGGCTTATAATAAAGTATATTTTCAGGAGTGGGGATATTATTCCAAAGCGAACGCGGATCGGGATTGATAATCAGTGTAACCGGTCGTTCAAATACGGTCGTGTCTTCTTCCCGGCCGGTTTTCTTACATTTAACCGACAACTTAAAGTCCCCCGGTTTTTCCGGGATACCTTTGATCGTATACTCTTCCTTATCAAAAACTAATCCGATTTCCTCCGGTATTTCAATCCAATATTCTTCTATATCAAGATCCCTAAATAAATCGGGATCCAACTTAAAGTTATAGACTTGATTGACTTTCCCGTTCTGTAAAACAATCGGTTTGCTCTTTATCCGCAATTCAAAAGCTTCTTCCTGCGCCCTTTCTTCCCGACCGGGTGAAGGAGAATTTCCAAATTTATCCATTGTATCTTCTTGTTCGTTATTAGTTTCAATCGGTTCCGGTATATCATAACAAATTTCCTCCGGGGGCTCGGGCAACACATTCATTGGTTCGCTTTCCGAAGGTAAAGATTCTTCTTGAGACAACCGGATCTCTTCACCGGCATTTACCTCATTCAATTGCTTTTCTTGTAAAAAGCCGGTCCATTTTTGTTGCAAGAAATCCTTAATTTCCGGCTGTTCGAAAAAAGCACGTAAAGTCTCTTTATCTTCTCCGAAAATCCCTATATCCTGTAAGAAATCTTTTATTTCCATTCTTATCCCCTGGTACGATTAATATCCGAATCTTTTTCCGCCATACTGAAACGCGCTTCCATTCCGCACCACGGGCAAGTACAGACCTCTTCTTCTCCCGTACACATCATTCTGCCGCACCGACAAATAGAAAACCCGTAAGGATTTCCACAGCAGGGACATGAAGGAAATCCCAACAATTCCGACGTATTTACCGTTTTCCCGGTTTGGTATACATCTGCCAATTCAAAATATTCATTATTAATGGGATAAGCCCCTTCCAACTCATACTTTTTTGGATTTGAAAGGTAACTTGCAAACTCATCAAACCCGGGCCGCTTCCGATATTTAACCAAATAAGGACGTTCGGTCTTTGCACATTTGGAGAGGAAAACCGCTACTTGCTCATCTACTGCAATCGGTTGATTCACTTCCATTTCAATTTTCTTAAGTAAGTCATCCGAAAAAGGAGAGAGCTTCAATTCATCTCCTGATAATTCATTGATACTGGTGCTGACTGCTTTGATAGAAGCCGTAATCCATTTGAAAAAACGATTGAAAGACCGGGGATCCGTATTTTTCAGCTCCAATACATTATCGGTAATTTTTTTCAGAATACCGGCACTCGGATTATTTCCAATAGAAATGGCTATTAGACTGGATGCCATACGGTATCGTTGATTCCATCGCTCGAATGCAGCATCCGGCGAATCGGTGGGGGCGCCGTCCGTAAACAAAAACACAATAGGTTTCCAATCTCCTTTGTGTTCACGGGTCGTTCTGACCAAGGAAGCATCCATATCGTTCATCAGAAACTCCAACCCTTCCCCCAAGGCGGTTCCGCCTCCCACCGAAAGATTGGGAAGATAAAATTGATGCAGTTCCATCAAAGGAGTTAATTTCTTTGCCCTGCCCGCAAATACAATCACAGAAATATAAACCGTTTCAAGAGCATAAGGATCCGTCCGGAGTTCCTTTATAATAGCCGCCATTCCTTCTTGTACACATGCAATAGGATCTCCTACCATGGATTCGGAAACATCAATTAAAAAATAGATTGGCAATCGTCGCATATACTTAACTGTTACAGTAATTTATATCACGGTATGTATTTCGGGAGGAGGAGGAGGAAGTTGTAAGTCGTCCACTACTCCGACACTATGATTTCCCACACTGACCGAGGCGGACACCCATTTGAAAAACTGACGGAAAGTCGAACTGTCCGTGGTATCTAAGGAGTAAACCCGATCGGTGAGTTGTTTTAAGGGTTTCACATCTGCTTTGGCACCGGCAGCACAAGCAATAATGCTTGCAAAGTTTCTCTTTTGAACTTCCGGTATCATTTGATTGTATTTCTGAAGATCGGACGGTTTTCCGTCTGTCATGATAAATAACAAAGGCATCCAGTCTCCTTTTTGATCAGCCGTGCCGGTACGCACTTCCTGATCCACTTTCTTACAAAGCATTTCCAATGCTTCTCCCAAATGGGTAGGACCCGATTCGGGGGTGGTTATCTCCGGCAATTGAAGGTTCTCCAGTTCCGTCAACGGAAGAAGTTGTTTTACTTCCCGATCAAAAGTAATAATACTTATATAAACGGACTCCAATGCAAACGGATCCTGGCGCAAACTGGCAACCATGGATTCCAATCCCACTTTAACCGACTCGATCGGTTCTCCCCGCATGGAGCCGGAAGTATCCAATAATAAATAAACAGGTAAACGTCTCATCTCAATTATAAATTAACTGTAAAATGATTATTCTTGCCAAACTACTATTTCCGGTTTTTTACTTCCGGGTTTAATGATTATATCACAATATTTACTTCCGGAGGCGGAGGCGGCAATTCACTCAAACCGGCCACTTCCTGCCCGGTAGATTCTATCTTTTGACTTCCGAAACTGATGGAAGCCGACACCCACTTAAAAAAGGCTTTAATGGTAGTACTATCGGCTGTATCCAGTTGAACTACCGTGTCCGTAATTTGCTTCAACACATCCGTATTGGCATTCCGTCCGGCCGCACAAGCCACTACCATACCAAATTTTTGTTTCTTGAATTCGTTCAAACCTTGTTGAAAATCGTCTGTAGGTGCTCCGTCTGTCATAATAAAAACCAACGGTTTCCAATCTCCCTTCCGCTCCGGAGTAGTCTTTTCAACTTCCCGATCTACCGTTTGGGCAGCTAAAGACAATGCACCTCCCAACGCAGTAGTGCCGGAAGCAGTCAACGAAGGGATCTGAAACCCCGAAAGCTCCGTAAGAGGTGCAACTTGATTCGCTTTACTGTTGAAAGTAATTATACTTAAATAAGCAGTTTCCAGCGCATAAGGATCTTGCCTTAACGCAGAAACCAACAGTTGAATACCGTTTTTTACAGCTTCAATCGGTTCTCCAAGCATGGAGCCGGAAGTATCCAATAACAAATAAACAGGTAAACGTCTCATTTTTATTCTTAATTTTCAATTATAAATCACGTAATAATATTCACATCCGGAGGAGGCGGGGGAAGCTCATCCAATCCGATCAAGTCTTCCCCGGATTCTACTTTCTCGGAAGCCGTTCCCAAAGAAGAAGACAGCCACAAGAAAAAACGAGACATACTGTCTCCATCCGTTTTATCCAAAGAAATTACTTGAGAAGTAATCTGTTTCAAAACCGAAGTATCTGCATGGGCTCCTACAGCACAAGCAACTGTAAAAGCAGTCTTTACGGACCGGAACAGGTCTCGGCCTTTTCTCCAATCATCCATCGGAGTGCCATCGGTCATGATAAATACAATCGGTTTCCAATCTCCTTTACGATCCGGAGTAGTCCGGATCACTTCCGTATTTATTTTTTCGGCAGTCAGTTGTAAAGCAGCTCCCAAGGCAGTCTGTCCCGAAGGATTGAGTTCCGGCAATTGGAAAGAAGCCAAGTCTGTCAGCGGAACTTCAACCCGGGCCACACGATCGAAAGTAATTACGCTGAGGTATACATTCTCGATGGCTTGCGGATTTCGTCTTAAACATCCGACCATTGTCTCGATCCCCCTTTTTACAGCTTCAATCGGTTCTCCTTTCATAGAAGCGGAAGTATCGAGCACCAAATATACCGGTAAGCGTCTCATCAAGTTGTTCTTTTATAGTTATAAAATATCGGTATTAAGCATTGTCTTTAGAATATTGGCATGTACATCAATACTTTCCATATAATCCAGAAAATCCGAATCGGTAATCTTATTATAATTTTCTTGTAACAATGCAGAAACCTTCGAATCAATATATTTATGATTTTTCTTTATGCTCCGTTCCAATTCAGCGTTCTTTTGCATCAATTCTCTGATTGTATTTTCCTTGCGCCGAGTTCCCCATTCCTGATAAGGAAACACGGAAATATCACATTCCAAGAACAGATTTTTGGCCGGAAGATATAAAAAATAGACTTCTTCTCCCCGTATTTTATAGATTCCCATCAACACATTATTGAACCGGACTCCTTCAAAAAAAGAAACCTTAAAATTACGGGCATGCAAACGAAGCAATAATTTTTTACCTACGGTTACAAAAGATGTTCTAAAAACATCTTCTTTATTATATTGAGTTAATGTCTGCGCAACTTCGGGATCTACCTCATGAAAATGATCTTGGTAGTACTTAACACTGAATTCATTTATATTTTCGGTAAACGGAAATTCATTCGACCGATTGTAGATATGGATATAGATATTTCTCAATGCCCTCGACATCAACTCCGACTGTTGTTGAACGGCAGCTTCAAATCCGGTATCTTCAGACAATGCTTTACGCAACTTTTCGATCATTTCATTATTGAGATCCATCTCATGTTGTTGCATTCCGACCAATCGTTCGTTATTTTTTTTTATCTTTTCCAACAATTCGATTAAAGTAAGGGTCAACTGCAAATGAAACAATTCCAACTTGTTTATATCCATATCCGGATTTTCCTCAAACAACTTATGGATTACTTGCGTTTGCATGCGAATCTTCATCAGGGTCGGATGTTCGAAAAATTCGCTTAATTCCGTCAGGCGTCGAATGGTTTGTTCGGATTCATTCAATATGTTTTCCCGTTCCTCTGCCATTTCACTTTATACCCGTAACATTTTTTCTTAATTCCGTTTCCAATGTTTGCAGTTCTTTATCCAATACCTGTCGATTGCGCATGCCTTCTTCATGAATTCGTTTCACTTCATCCAAAGTTGAAACCAATGATTGAGTTGTTTTCTTCAAGGTTTCCAACGAGACCACCGTACTTTCATTTTCACGTGCCACATTAATGCTGTTTTGACGAAGCAGTTCGGCATTCTTTTCCAAAATGGTATTGGTAGTCTCCGTTACCTTCCGTTGCATTTCGACATTTGCTTTTTGACGATACAAAGCGACGGCAATGGTCAATTGATTTTTCCAAACCGGAATGGTAGTTGAAATAATCGATTGAGCTTTATCGGCAATTGCCACGTTATTATTTTGGACAACTCTTATCTGAGCCAATGACTGAAGCATAACATAGCGGATGATCTTCATATCAGCCAACCGTTTATCCAAACGGTTAACATATTCCCGCATATCCGAAATTTCGTAATCCCGATAACCGGAGGGATTTCCTTCCATTACGGCCAATTGTTCCTGCAACTCTTGCAGTTTCAGTTGTCCGGCAATGATCAGTTGTTCCATTTGCTTTATATATTCCACATTATTATCAAACATGGTTTGCAAAGAGGCATTGTCTTTAAGCGAATTTACGCGTCCGGCCTTTATTTTATTTGTAATCTTATCCACATTGGAAATTACGGTATCATATTTCTGGAATATCTTTTTTACATCCACAACAAGCCTTCTCAACAAAGGCACTTTCATCAATCCTCTTTTAAAACCGCTTTGTTCCAATTCATCTACATCAATATAATTCAACTCACCCAACAAATCGTTAATATTCTTACCGACTTCTCCGGCATCAAACGTTCGAACCGATGTCAAAAAATCATTACTGTATTTTTCCATGGTTGCCTGTAAATCAGCGCCATAATTCAGTACGGAATTAGCATCCGAAACCACCAGTGTCCTATTTAACTCGGAAAGCCTGTCGATTTCCCGGCGATCCAAGCTTGACAGATCCACATTTCCTTCCTTATCGATTCGTTGAGGGGCCGGTGTCAAATTTGTATTTGTTGTATCCATGATGTAAAATATTAATTGTAAATATTCAAGGCTGTAAAAAAGCCGGTTATCATTAATGGGTAATCACTTTTGAAAACCTAAAAATCCTCCTTGCTTTGTTTCACGACAAAACAAGAAGGATAGAAACATATATAAGATGTTACTTCGCGTAGGATTGGGTAATGCGTTGAATAGTCTGACCAAGGAAAGAATCTTCAAATGCCTCTCCTATTGCATTGAATTTCCAATCCTCTCCTTTCTTGTACAACTCGCCCATTATCAACGCTTTTTTTCCTCTGTATTGAGGTTCTGCAACCACATTGTACTCTGCATATACACTGTTTACCCGTTGCGGTGTACCTTCATACATTCTTATCTTTGCGTAAGGAATCTGAGAAAAATCTTCCGATCCCACATTATTTAAAAAGAAAAATATACGGGATACCTCATTTCCCAAACGAGTTAAATCTACCGTAATAATTTCGTTATCCAATCCGTCGTCACCACCTTTATCTCCTTCCAAATCATCCCCGGTATGCCTCATAGCCCCTGTATTGGAAACCAATTTCCCGGGAGCCAGTCCGAAACGAGCCAACAAATCGGGTTTATACAACGGAGAATACAGATGATCTACCAGTCTTCCCGTACTGTCATACATCACGCAGCTGAGATCTAAATCGACATCCTGTGTTTCGATTGCTGTTTTGGAACCAAAACCCAAAAAACCGCCTTTAGTTACTTGTACTTCAATTCCTCCCCAATTCACTCCAACACAAAAATCGGTAAGCTTTCCACCTGTACTTTTTTCCAGATTAATACGTTGCCCTTTACTTAAATTAATTGCCATAGTATTTTGTTTTTAATTATATTTTGTTAGATATTCAGCCAAACCTCCTTTTTGTCCCACTCCTACAGCTTCAAACTTCCATTCTCCATTCTTTTTATATAAACGTCCGAATTCAACAGCTGTTTCGATCGAGAAATCTTCTTCCAATTCATATTTTAAGATTTCTTCATTATTATCGGGATTATAAATACGAACAAACGAATTACGAACCTGACCGAAATTTTGCTTCCGGGCTTCTGCATCATGAATAGTTACCACAAAACAGATTTCTGCTGCACGCGAATCGATCTTAGACAAATCAATCTTGACGGATTCATCATCTCCTTCCCCTTCTCCGGTCAGATTATCACCGGCATGTTCAACGGCTCCGTCCGGAGACTTAAGGTTGTTATAGAAAACAAAAAAGTCGTCTGCCAATAATTTGCGATTATCTCCCAATATAAAAACAGAAGCATCCAAATCAAATGCTTGGCCGGTACTTGAGGAATTCGTATCCCATCCCAATCCGATTACAAACTTGGGTAAACCGATGCCTACTCGTTGTCCTTTTTCTAAGTTAATAGCCATTTTTTTATTATTTGTTTGGCAAAAAATTGCCGTGAATTAATTATACTTATCTACAAAATATTGTAATCCTCCCCGGTATCCGATACCCATGGCTTCGAATTTCCATTCTCCGTTGCGTTTATACAATCTTCCGAACTCAACCGCCGTTTCAACGGAAAAATCTTCATCCAGTTCATATTTGGCAATTTCTTCGTTCGTACTCATGTTATAGATACGAATAAACGAATTACGGACCTGACCGAAATTCTGTTTCCGGGTATCCGAATCATGGATAGTTACCGTAAAAATAATTTCTTGTATCCGCGGATCTACTTTTGTCAGGTCAACAGAAAGGGTTTCGTCATCACCGTCGCTGTTGCCTCCGGTCAAATCGTCTCCGGAAGATTCTACCGCTCCATCGGGAGATAAGGGATTGTTATAAAATACAAAAAATTCATCTTGAGGAAGTTTTTTGTTGCTCCCCAACATAAATGCCGAAGCATCCAGATCAAAATCATGTCCGGTGCCTTCATTCGGGTCCCATCCCAAACCTATTCCGACTTGGGAAAGACCAAGCTCAATACGTTGTCCTTTAGTCAAATTAATAGCCATCGTTGTATCGTATTTTATGTTAGTAATCAGTACTTTCCGGTACCTTGTCTGACAAAGATAACAAATTACATAAAAAATATAATCCGAATTCTCTGTTTTAATTTATTTTATGATGTTTTCTTGCGGAATAAGGCTTTAAGCCCCCAAAGCACGATTCGAAGGAGACTCCAAACGCAATATAGAAAAAGCGAAAACACGACTACATATCCTATAGAAGTCAACATTTCAACTCCGGAAGTACGGTAAGTAAAAATAGCATACAAATTGACAAAATTGGCAATTACAAAGCATACCAACCCGGATATCAACTCTATTTTTTTTCGTTTTGCTGTGATTACGGTATCTTTCATTCGGCTATTGTTATTCGTTGATGGTTAAGATAATCGAGCTTAAATTGATCCGGGAAATTCAAGATGGTCCCTTCTTGCAATGCCAAGTCCCCCAATAAGGTAAGAGCGCTTGCATAATATCCTTCTTCCGCTATATGCGGAGGCTGCTTCTTTGTTATCACAGCTTCAACAAACGCATCCATCAACAAATCCGTACCATCCGATTTGGGACGTTCTCCCAAAATATAGGTTCCGGAGTTGGCGTTCGCAGTTTCCGGAGCCCAACTGGTCCCGGCAAAAGGCAATGAATCAAAAAGTTTATTCTCCACATCATTAACCAGTTGAAGAAATCCCGGAGCCGGAGCCGGATTCTCAAAATAATATTTTCCCTTTTCCGGTTCGATTGTTCCCAAATGTCCCATAATTTGCTCTTCGAGCCCGTAAAATTTATTTGAAATAACCGAATCGAAGGTCAATTTTTCTCCTGTATCGAAGATATAAATACAACTGATATTATCATATACTTCGCGGCCGTCTTTCCAAAAAGTAATAGCGCCATGCCCCATTACCTTATTGGGGATGGAACGCAAGGCCCAACTTCCGATCTGCAACTGATGACAAGCCAGCTCGGTCATTAATCCTTTGGAATATTCACGATAAAGCCGCCAATTGATTTGGCGTTCCAGTTCGGGAGAAGGAACCGGTCTTCGCCAGTCTCCATTCCGATACCAAAATGTACGGATGGCTTTTATATCCCCAAACGTACCGGCATGTATCATTTCCATTGCTTTAATATAGCGGGGATCAAACAAACGTTGCTGTCCGCTAAAGAAAATCTTCCCGGAAGATAAATATTTATCGTACATTATCAGGCATTCTTCCATCGAATAACCTATTGATTTTTCGCAAAAAACGTGCTTCCCGCTATCAAAAGCATCCAATGCAATTTGGCAATGACTGTTCAACGGCGTTGCAATCACAATGGCATCGATATCTTTGTTTTCCAGCAAACTGCGATAATCGTTATACACCTTAGCCTTAGGAGCTATCTTAAGAGCCTCGTCAATAGAGGGTTGATAGATATCTGCCAACGCAACGATTTCGGCTTTGTTGTTTTGGGCCAGAAAACCCATTAAATGCCTTCCTCGGGATCCCGGCCCCACTATACCGATACGGGCGATGGACCCTTCGGTATGCTCTACATCTGAAAAAGCAGACAACCAAGGACCGGAAGCTGCCAACAGGCCGGCTCCTGCAACTCCAAGTCCTTTCATAAAATCTCGTCTGCTAATTGGTTTGTCTTTCATTGTCGGTATTCAATATTTTATTGTGATTCTTTTTAATATGACGATGTAAATGTAGCAATTTATAATTATCCGACCATGTTTTGGTTTCTTTATTTCCGGGAAAATCCCGTACATAACCCGGCATATGGCCTTTTTTCCAAAAAATAACCGATTGAATGGAATACGTTCTCATTTATCCGCATATTCCGGTACCGGCTTTTGTAAAAATAATAACGGTCTCCATGTTTTCCTTTGTGATCTCTTGGTTTGTCACTTGGCTGATGAACCTGAATAAAATAACCCCCAAAGTCATTATGCAGCTTTTCGGAGATCTATAATGGAATAATTATTTGCATACCTTCTTTTTAATCCCGGTATGCCTAAGAACAAACTTTCCGATCGCATTTATTTATTCGTCGGACGAACATTCGACATTTGTCGGACACATGATCGACAAATGTCGGACAGGTGTCCGACGAAAGGAGGAAGTATTATCGACGAATAAATAAATGCAGTCAAAAGAATAATTATATACGGCAGAGCAAATAAATGATCACAAAAGTGATTTCAAAAATAAATGAGGATGTGTCAATACCGAGGTTGCCTCAAAAGGCCGGATATACCCAACAATCCGCACACAGGGCCATATCGTTGACTTTAAAACACAAAAAAGAGAAGCATACACCGGGCAGCTTCTCCTTTTCGATTTTCTATCTATTATTTTTTTTCTATTTTAATTCTTTAATCTTAACATTTTTGAAATGTACCAGGTCGCCATGATCCTGAAGTAAGATATGGCCTTCAACGGCATTGCCGAAGTTTGGCCAGTCACGGTATTTGCTGTAAGCCACCAATGCATTAAACATCTGGTTATTACGCTCGTATTCCACCACTTTCGTACCGTTGAGCCAATGTTCTACATGATTGTCCTTAACCACCACCATCGCTGTATTGAAGTCTCCCATACGGAAAAAACGCTCTTTCGAGGAAGGAATCAGATCATAAAGAGAACCCAATGTCCGGTTTCCTTTCACTCCCAATTTTGCATCCGGATGGTTTTCATCATCCAATAACTGGAACTCGCAGCCAATCGCAGAACCTTCTCCTTTATTCATTCCCGGATCCACAAAATATTTGATACCGCTGTTGGCTCCTTTCGTGATTTTAAAGTCCACTTTTAATATAAAGTTTTTATACTTACGGATGGTTACAATGTCGCCTCCGTTACCGGATTCGGCACCGTCACTCTTCTCAACCGAAAGTATACCGTCTTCCATTTTCCATCCTCTCGAGGGGAAAGCATCCAATTTCGCTCCGCGCCAACCGTTGGAAGTTTTTCCGTCCCACAACAGCTTCCAACCCTCTTTCTTTTCGTTCTCCGACAAGGTGTTGATTATGCAGTTGATTTCGGGAATACCTGCATTCGCAAGTTCAAGATGATTTTTGACATCCTTCGTACAGATACGGATATTACGCCATGAGACCGTTTTTCCTTCGTCCGAGGGATTGCCGATGGCATGAACCTGAAAAGCAATGATACCTTCCGGTGTCACATCGTCAATGATGTCCGCACACGCAATGCCATTCACTTGAGTGCGGATGGAATTACCGACTGCTTCGATACGTGCTTTGTTCCATTCTCCGTTTTTAAAAGCTTTCTGTGCCGGAGGATTGTAAGTCAACGGATACAACCAGCCCCGACGCGCTTCGTCGTAAAGACCGCCCGACCAGGCACGAGCAGAAGGATCTATCTCGAATTGATAACCGTGTACCCGTCCGTTATTAAATTCTTTTTTACTGAGACTTCGAAATTGAACACCCGAGTTCAACCCGTCATCCACTTTGAATTCAAATTCCAAAATAAAATCTCCATAGATTTTGCCATTCGTCAAAAAAGTATTGGGGGTATTCAATTTAGAAATACCTACAATCGCCCCATCTACTACTTTGTACTCTGCATTTCCGTTGAGCTTTTTCCAGCCTTTCAGGTTTTTTCCATTAAACAGCGTTTCCCATTGGGGAGTTTGCGCAAAAACTCCGAAACAGAGAACTAAAGAAAATATCGATAATAGTGTCTTTCTCATAAGTTATTTTTGTTTTTCATTGTGAAGGCACGGAAGTCTCATGAATTGACAATTTTCTCACGAAGTGCGAAAAAATGAAATATCATTTCTTTGCAACGTACATTATTGATTTCCATGCTTCGTTTCATTTGTGTGTTGTGTGTTGTCTTTTTATTTTCTAACTCGTTTTTTAATCATATTTCATAAAATGATTCCCAACCTTTACGAGGAGGAACACTCGCAAGCAGTGCGTCGGCAAACGGATTGTTCGTGATCCGGTTGGTACTTGCATCAAACAGCAATTTGGTATTCATTCGTTGCGCCATCACTCCCAACGAGAAAACCTGACTCAACGGACCGTGGATTTCAAACGGTGAACGGGTCTTTTCTTTCCCTTGGCACGCCAACAGGAAGTTCGCAAAGTGATTCGAAGAGCTTTCCGGCACTTCCGGAAGTTTCGATGCCATTTCTTTGGCTTTTTCTTCGGGGATGATACTCAATGTACTGCCATGAGAACCGCCTTTGAAAATTAAATCGCGCGAATAAATGATCTTTCCCGGGTTCAGCTTGGAGGGTTGAAGCTTACCGCCTGCAACAGTCGGAATGTTCGGGTCAATATCCGAAGTACCGTAACCCGCAGGAACCGTAGGGACATTATTTACTCCGTCATACCATGTAATATCCACCGGTGGCATTCCTTTTCTTCCCGGGAAACGGAAAAGAATAGTCGAAGACATCGGGAAAAAATAATCGTTATGCCCTTCCAATTTTACCGGATTAACTTCGTAAGGAAGACCCAGCTCCAAGAATTCGTGAATCGTATCCAGAATGTGAGCGCCCCAATCTCCCAACGCTCCCATACCGAAATCATACCAACAACGCCAGTTACCATGATGGTATTTCTCATTGTATTCATGATACGGTATAGCCGAATGCCAGGTGTTCCAATCCAATGTTGGGGGAATCGGTTGGGCTTCGGGAAGTTTGTAAATATTGGTATCCCATCCGTGCCATCTGCGTGGAGAATTCATATGTGCGGTCACTTCCGTTACATCTTTGATGATACCTGCTTCCACCCAAGCCTTGAATTGAAAATAATTGGCTTCCGAGTGCCCTTGGTTTCCCACTTGAGTCACCACGTTGGGGTATTTGCGAGCCGCCTTCATCATCAGGTCTGCTTCCAAAAACGTACGAGCCATCGGTTTTTCTACATATACATGTTTTCCGTAAGCCAAAGCAGCCATGCAAATCGGGAAATGAGAATGATCGGGTACGCCCACGCAAACCGCGTCAAAATCTTTTCCTCCCTTTTCGAACATCTCCCGGAAATCTTTGAAACGCTTGGCTTTCGGATACTTTTTCATGGTTTCCTCGGTATGCTTGGCACCCATATCCACATCGCAAAGCACCGTAACTTCGGCAAGACCCGTTTTCTCAAAATCTTTGATGATGTCTCCACCCCGATAACCGATACCGACGCATGCCAATTTTACTTTTTCACCTCGGAAAACCTTATGCGTAGCTGCCGTGGATTCCATTCCATTCACTGCAAGACCCGCAGACAACAAGCCCGCAGTCTTTAAAAAATTCCTTCGTGTAATCATGATGATATTATTTGAATAATAGATAGAATAATTATTTTAATTCTTCACGGTAATTTATTTTAAATTGTTTGCTAATTTCCTCCCGATATTGTTCCGGTGCTGCAACTAATGCCGTTGACAATACTTCGCCTTCCGCGCCTCCGGTTGTTACTACCATTTGTCCTTTTATCCCCTCTATATGTTTTCCCGTAAAAGGATCCATTATATGTTTTCGTTCCGGTTTGTTATTTCCGGAGATAGTAAGACATTCATTGTGCAAAGTTATCATTTTATTCTTTTCGACTACAGGAAAATCAATTCCAACTTTCCATCCTTCTCCGGACGGGTGATTCCCCAATCCCATTACAGAGCTGTTTCCCAGATTAATAAGAGCATCAGAAATTTCGTTTTCGATCAATAACCGGCTGATTTTGTCCAATGCATAGCCCTTCAAATAGCCGGACAAATTAATTTTAACGCCCTTTTTCCGAAAAACAACGGCAGATTCATCCGGAAATAAATCAACAGAGGCAATCGTATCTTTATTAAAATTCTCTGAATGAATCGTAACATCAAAATATCCCTTTGTTTTTTGATTGTATTCGATACAACAGGCAATGATCTCGAATAATTCCCTGCTGATTTTCATCCGATTTCCGACTGCACTCCGATTTAAATTGAAAAGTTCCGCCTCCGGGTCAAAAAAACTCCCCATTCTTTCCAAGCGGACTATTTCGGCGTGAATGAGGGAGATTACATCCAATAATTCTTTTTCGGGCTGATTGCATAAAACAATGTCCAACCGTGTATGCATACCGGAAAACCACGCATACAGCATGCTTTTGTGAGAATCAATCTGTTTGAATATATGCGGAATCTTCACAAACATTTTGTTTTGAGGTTGTAAACTTAGGAAAAATAGTTAAAAGGGACATCGGGATCGATGCGATTTTTATATTTTTAATGTTATGTTTCAAAATTTCATTTTAACTTGCCGGAGAAAAAGTTAAAACGGATAAAATTCACTGTTAAATTCATCATCTAATGAGAAAAATAGTTTATATTCTACTGTTATTATCGGTCTTAATGGCCTCTTCCTGTGTAAGTAAGAAAAAGTATCTGCTCGCAGAGAACGGCCGGTTGGAAGAAATAGAACGAGGAAACCGGTTAAAACAAATGTTGCTCGATTGCAACGAAGAAAGTGACAACCGGGGAACTCGTCTTTCCGCCTTGATGCAAGATACCACCGACTTGGGCAAATCGTTGCGAAACTATCAATCCCTGCTTACCTCCAATCTGTCGGAACAAGAAAAACTAAACGCCTTGCTGAATGAAAAAATACAAGAGTTGGATAAACGGGAAAGTACGATTGTAGAGTTACAAAACATGATCAACGAACAAAACCGTAAAGTTCAATCCTTACTTTCGAATGTAAAAGATGCTTTATTGGGATTTTCGAGCGATGAATTAAGTATCACCGAAAAAAATGGGAAAGTGTATGTAGCCATGTCCGACAAATTGCTCTTTGAATCCGGAAGCGCCAAAGTAGACGAACGGGGAAAGGAAGCCCTGGCTAAACTGGCCGAAGTATTGAATCGCCAAACGGAGATTGATGTATATATAGAAGGACATACCGACAGCAAACCCATCAATACGGCGCAATTCAAAGACAACTGGGATCTAAGCGTTATACGGGCTACTTCCGTCGTTCGCATCCTGACCAAAGATTACGGAGTAAACGTATTGCAAATACAACCTTCGGGAAGAGGAGAATTCATGCCCGTTGCAGACAACGAGTCCGCAGATGGAAGAAGCAAAAACCGTCGTACCGAAATCATCATGGCTCCCAAATTGGATAAGTTGTATGAGATGCTGAAAAATTAAGAATCAGGAGTTAGAAACCGAAACCGGTGTAACGTCAGTTATGCATATCTTCATCCCTCCGGGAGTCTCGGAGGGGTTGGTGTGGGAGAGAGATCATCTACCGTGGGTTGCGCTTCGCTTACCCACCGTTATGCATAACATAACCACTGTGTGGCTTTCACTCATACCAAACTTACAAATCGGAACCCATTCAAAGAATACTTGGACTTTTGAAACGGCCTCGCGGCCGGTATCGGTATTTTCAACTTTAACTGCCCATCTACAATTAATCAAATCATTTCATAAAACAAATTATCATACAACCAATAAATTAATATTTTAGGATATATATTCATTTTCAAATACAATTCAGTTGCCATCCAATGCATATGCAGGCAGAATTGACATACCCAATCCGGCCGGCTTTTCTAACTATTCAACACAAGAAAAGGGCGTTAATTGGACAATGACATCCAACAACAAGGGCATTGCATTAAATTTCAGTTTTTATACTATAATGATAAGATATAATGCCGCAGGACAACTAATGGGGGGAGTCATTCCAAGAGATGGAAGGACGATAAAAGTTCCGTATTATTATGCTGTTTTATAAGAAAAAATAGTTTTATTTTTATGCCCCTGCTTTCAAGCAAGGCGTCAATCTCCC
>DAIQOU010000720.1:0-2291 GCA_036787725.1 Bacteroidales bacterium | reverse complement strand
CCTGTGTTGAAGTTCCATGTATTGAAAACGGATCCGTTTTTGTAAGCATACACATCTACCGGAATCGGGGCATCCATGGCGGCATCTCCCGTGTTGTTCAGCGTTATGTTGAGCGTGAGTTTGTCACCGGCCAGATCAAACACGTAATCCGTCTTTACAATGCCCGCATCGGCAATAGGAGAGATATTCTCCAAAGTACTTTTCTCGATCGGTCCGCGTTGCACCATGATCCCGTTGAAAGGATAGAGTGTTTTCAGTCCGTCAACGGATTCCATTTTCAGATTCAACGGAGCCGGATTTTTGATTACTTTCAAATCGCTGTTGATCGTATTTTGATAAAATGCATACTGGTTCCACATTTTACGAGATTGGGCCCAAATGGGTTTTCCCGTTTCAGGACCATATATCCGTAAAGTACCTGAAACACCTTTACTTGTTCCGCTTGGCATAATCACATACGACTCTCCGCTGGGGGTCAGTGAAGCCACCACCGGATATTCCCAGCCTGTACCGGAGTAACAGTCATTCACTACAGCTTTCTTTTCAAACGTTTTTCCGTCCAGAATATAAAGTTTGATTTCGTCCCGGTAAATAATTTCATTTTCACCGTCGTTATCGAAGTCGAACATACTCATTCCCGTACACATGGAAGAATAGTCATCAAAAGTATTGTCGCTTTTTAATTGTACTATACTATTAGTCGTGGGATTGTATTCATATCGATAAATAGAAGTACACCCTTGTTTATTTCCTCCTCCCATGAATGCAATGTCGGGATAAAGATTACCGTCTGTATCGCCGATAAATGGCCAGGAAACGCGCATGTAACTGTTTGTACAAACATTACTTATTGTAGATGTGTATTTATCTGATCCGGTAGTGGGGTCCCAAACCACAATGGTTATGGTTTTTGCAGCTTGAGAAGGAGTGATGGCAATTACTTCTATCTGACCATCCAAATCTATATCCGACAAGCCGAAAGAACGGTCCAATAAGGCAGAAGTTAGCACTACTTTACTACAGGTTTTATCTTCGGTTACCGTAAAAGAATTAACCCCGGAAGATTGTACTTTGAATACTTTATTCATGGATATCAACTCCGGAATACCGTTTCCGTCAATATCTTGAGCCTGAGTATCAAAATTAGTACTTCCTCCCGTATTCAATAAGGTCAAATTTCCGTTGATATAACCGTAAATACAGCTTCCGGCATAAATTTCGGGTATCCCGTCATTATTGAAGTCTATCACACCTACAGTACGAGGAAGTGTTGACGTTGCAATACGAGATTTTTCAATTCCGTTATGATCGTAAACAAGAATCATATGAGATCCGCTACTGATGGGAACTATGATTTCACCGTAACCGTCGTTATTCAAATCGGCCAATGCCAAGGAGGTATTATAGTTCATGGTTACGGGAAGGGTGATGGTATGTTTTACCGTAGTTCCCAAATGATTTAATATATATACCTTTGTATGATCACCGGAAGGAATGATAATTTCTCCGTAACCGTCATTATCAATATCCCCGACTACCGCAGCAAAATAATTACTGACTGCAACAGTACTTCTGCTTACTTCTTTAAGCGAAAATTCAAATTTTCCGATAATGTGATTACAATCTCCCGCATCAAAAAAGTTGTCGGGTAAATTGTGATTTGCACTTGCTTTCAACCAGGTTTGTTGAGCCTGTAAAGATCCGCTAATAAATGGAAGCGCACACAAGAGAGTAATAAGTAATCCTTTTTTCATCTTTCCTCCTTTCTGTCTGTGGTTTGAATACTTTTTTTCTTATACAAGGCATAAGCCAGACCCGCCAGAATCAATACCAAACATCCGTCTTTTACGGGAAGCCCGCCGATGGGATCTCCCCCGGGGCCGTATAACGCAGGTTGATCTGCAGAAGCGGTTGATCCGAACGTTTCCGCGGATGCCGAAGGCAACGTTCCGAAGTTTTCCGTTCCCGTTGCGGATGCATCGGAAAAAGGAGTGTACTCTTGTGCGAAACCCGCTGACGAGAAGCCGCACCACAAAAAAAACAAAAGAATAAATCCTTGTAATTTGATTTTTTGTCTCATTTTTAATTCGCTTTATCTGTTTATCAATGCAAAGATAAAGTTAATCCTTTAAAAAAACAGGAAAGAGCCTGTTAAAAAAGACTTTACTTTCAGAGAGAAACCAAAGACATGTTTTTAATAGACCTTAAGGTAATATGGATGATTATGATTTATCTTTCAAATAAAATTATTAATTTTAATCAAACAGGTAGAGATATTCGTAAACCTCTCG
>DAIQOU010000194.1:0-8194 GCA_036787725.1 Bacteroidales bacterium | reverse complement strand
AAAAGTTTGTATTTTTTGTAGTATTGGGTATGATGTTGTTCGTGGGAGCTTGCGGACAAAGCAAAACGGAGGAAATGAAGTCGATCATTCCGGGAAAAAGAACGGGTCCTTTTGTTCATGGTAAAGCTGTGCCCCAATCGCTTGACGGATATGAATTGCTGAAAAAAACTACTGCAGATCCGGATGGAGATCCGATTGCATATTACGAAGTGCAACAGTCGGGCAAGAAAGTGCTGGAGGTTTATTTTGAATTAACCGACGGTGTTGAAAAAATCTTTCGTTCCGGAGTCTTTTCAGACGAATACCTGACCCCCGAAGGATTGGGAGTCGGCTCTACTCTTGAAGATTTGCAGAAGGTTTATCCGACCGGAACGGTTTCGTATATTCCGGCCGGGGCATCTTTCATCCCGGGAGAAGAGTTGTTTATTTTTGAGCCGGAGACTTCATCTCTATTGTTTATTTTGGATAAGTCCGGTTATAAAAAACAACCGGGAGAGGAACATTCGAATTTGAGTTTTAATGATTTCAAGTCCGGAACGAAAGTGGAGAAATTGTTTCATTAAAATGATAGAACGATGAGAAAATTGATATGCTTATTTATACCGATTGTCTTGCTGTTTCCGGCTTGTTCGGAAAAAAAAGGAGCTTCCGGTTTGAAGTTTGAGACCATTGCGGTGAATAAAACAATGAGGCTTCCGGCAGCTAAAGGGGAAAATGAAGTATTGGAATACGCAGTACGTTTTACTTATCCTTCGGATTTTGGAGATAAAAAGGTATTAGCCTTATTGAAGCAGCATTTTATAGAACATGTTTTGGGAAGTAATCCCTCCGAATTACCGCCGGACGAAATTGTAAATGCGCTTGTTGGAGAATGGAAAGCCGATTATATGACCAGAGCGGAGGAATTCGGTATGAATTGGGGACGGGAAGTCAGTGACAGTATTCTGTATGTTTCGGATGAATTATTGCAATACCGGGTATATGCCTATGATTATCGAGGCGGGGCTCATCCGTCTGTCATGATTTCATATCACTTGCTTGACCTTCAAACGGGCAACGAATACAAGCAATCCGATATCTTTAAATCCGAGAAGGCCGATGAATTGCGCGACTTGATTATGTCCCATATTTTTAAGTTATGGAAACGCCCGGAGGATAGTGAAACCAAACAGGTGATAATGGACCACGTATGGACGCCGGAAACCAATTTTGGTGTTACGGAGGAAGGAATATTGATCGGATACAGTGATTATGAATTGGGTGGTTATGTGTTTGGCCGTCCCGAAGTATTAATTCCTTATTCTGAAGTGTTGAATTATCTCAAAGAAGATACTTGGGTATATGCAATAGCAACGACTGCTGCCGAAAAAAACAAACGGGATATTTCAGACGCTATCGAAGACGATTACAAATATATAATTATGGAAGACCGTGCGGGGACTTTTGTCTTGCATAATGATATGCCTCAAGCGCTTGATAATTATACAATACGGAAAGAAACTTATTCGATGGAAGGTTTTGATTTTCAAAAATATATTCTTGAGAAAGACGGAAAAGACGAATTGGAACTTTATCCGTTGTACTCCGAATACAGTGCTTCCAATAAGATTAGCGATATAATTGTTTTGTCCGATAAGTTCAAAACGGTTGAAGGTGCAAAGGTGGGATCGACCATCGAGGAACTGGTGGAGAAGTATCCCGAAGGCGAATTCAGCTTTTCCTATATAAGCGGTAGATTTATATTTTCAATTAAGACAAAACAAATGCAGTTTATTCTGGATCACGAAGGTTTCATTGCGGGGAAAGAGAACCGGGCAGATGACTTTTTATATGCAAGTGATTGGGTAGTCTTGAAACAAACGGATTTTAACCCCGGAACAAAAGTTACGTCCATACGCATTTGGATGATTTAAGGCGTGTTGTGAGTATAAGATATTATATATAGAGAAATGAAAAAGGAAAACAGAGTTAAAAAATACGCATATGGTATCGGACATAAGCCGGGAAAACCGGTAAGATTTATTTTTATGACTGCCGTATTGATTTTATCAAGTAGTGTGCAAGCGCAGAAAAATGAGTTTAAACCGGACGATCTTAAAAAAATGGGCACCTTCCTCTCTAACTTTACAGAACTGTCGATGTATGATTTTAATACCGAAGAGTTACTAAACACCGTGGAGGAAGGGGATATAATCCGTTTCGGTATAAGACATAATTACAGCAATAACTATCATAGCAGAATTTCGAACTGTAAGGTAGAAGGTTGTCCTCACGGTTCTTTGGTCATCGATGCAAAATACGTATCCGAGAGTATAAAAAAATACTTCGGAGTTGACTTTAAAGACCACCGGACCATCGATAATGACAGGTATCGTTTTTTTTATGACGGGAAGCAATATCATTTTGAAGGATCGGACGGAGAGGCGGTTTGTCATGCCCGTGTTGATGAAGCATACAAGAAGGATGATTTTATTGTCATGAAGGGAGAACTTTATTATACCGAAGATAAAGATGATAAACTTGGAACATTTGAAGCATTGACCAAACCCCACACGTATAACGGTAAAAATACTTGGGCAATTATAAATATGAAGACCGACTATTATGATGAATAATCGGTATTGATAGCAGACAACGGTATCAGGATGTTATCCTTTTTAAGACCGTGTTGACAACTTTACTTTGTATAATGTTGCCTTTCGAATCGGCTGCCGGCTTTTGGATATGAAAAATGATCAATCTGTCCGGCGCCGGGTAATGGTCGACTTATTATCGGAAAGACGGAAAAGTGCCGGATTTTAGTCTCCGGATGAGGTCGGATTCATTCATTCCTATCCCCAATCTGATTCCGACGTTACAGGTACAGGAGCGGTTTTGTATGAGAATGCAAGACCAATCGGATCCGGTTTTATTCCGGTCGGACACGGTCTTATG
The DNA here is from genome assembly GCA_036787725.1 of Bacteroidales bacterium. Lineage (GTDB taxonomy): Bacteria > Bacteroidota > Bacteroidia > Bacteroidales > Azobacteroidaceae > DAIQOU01. Next base: position 5,260 of record DAIQOU010000194.1, on the reverse strand, counting down.
AGGATATAGTTCAGATACGGATGATATTTTATTCTCATCAAGATGAGAAACTTTTCTCACCTTGATGAGAATAAATTCTCGCCTTGATGAGAAAAACGTATATAGGTGTGTTGTGTAGGAGACGGAACTTACAATCCCTAACTTATGCAAAGAACACTCAATCTTTTGGAATAGCCTCTTTGCATTCACGTTTATCCTAAAGTGAATTGTTTCTTATTGTTAATTTCGAATCAAGAAGTAGTTGTAAATAGTTCTAAAAACAATATATAGCCACGTTACACCGGAAAGCAGAAGAAAAATATCTCCAACTGCTTTTTGATCGTTCAGTTTTAAAGATACTCCGATTGTGGCGCATACTATACTTATGATAAATATTATTACATTTTTTCTACTTATTCTCATTTTTTTATTTTTTAATATTAAAGCGAACTGTCGCTGTTTTTACTCATTAATGATCTTTCTCCGTAATAGGCGGCAACAATAGCCGGTCGGGATTGGTATACCCGGTAAGAGAACCGATAAATCCGTCACAGATAGTATGAGGATATATGTTGTCAAAGCAATTGTTAAAAGAATTTCTCGGTCCGCTTGTATTTTATAACCATTTCACGATCTTTGAATTGCACCAATCGCCTTAAACTTAATTTAATCTGAAACAGAAAAGAGAATTACAATTTTATATGTAACTCTCTTTCTTTCAATCTGTCGAGGTACCAGGATTCGAACCTGGGACCCCCTGCTCCCAAAGCAGGTGCGCTAACCGGGCTGCGCTACACCTCGTTTCTTTTGCGTGTGCAAAGGTAAACTTATTTTTTTAATTTCCAAAAATACAAAATGATTTAATTGATCACATGAAACACATCCAAGAGAATTTTCAAAAGGAATAAAGCTCCTATTACATAAACGGGCAACGTAATGTCTTTTTGTTTTCCGGAAAAAAGTTTTAACAATACGAAACCCAACATCCCGAAAATAATTCCTTGGGCAATACTGAGTGTAAAAGGCATCATGATGATGGTTAAAAAAGCCGGAATGGATTCGGAATAATCATTGAAATTGATTTTTACCACCGAACTGATCATGAAGAGGCCGACAATGATGAGCGCCGGTGCCGTGGCTTGTCCCGGAACGGTCAGAAAGAGAGGGGCCAGAAACAACGCCAAGAAGAAAAAGAATGCAGTGCTTGCGGCAGTCAATCTGGTTCGGCCGCCGGCAGCTACTCCCGATGCACTTTCTACATACGAAGTGACGGTACTGGTCCCCAGCAGGGCTCCGAAAGTAGTTCCCAATGCATCGGCAAACAGGGCTTTTTTTACTTGCGGAAAGTGTCCTGTTTCCGAAATGAGTCCGGCTTTGGAAGCTACTCCTATCAATGTTCCTACTGTGTCGAATAAATTGACAAAAAGGAAAGTAAATACAACAATTACCATATCTAATGAGAGAATATGGTCCCATTCGAATTGAGCAAATATCGGACGAATATCCGGAGGAAGACTGATCCAGTTGTTTTCGGGCAACCGAGTCACTCCCGTAATCAACGCCAACAGAGTCCCGGCAAGAATACCGATCAGAATAGCTCCGTGTATATTGCGGATCAACAATACGCCGGTGATGATCAATCCGAATACGGCTACCCAAACTCCCGGATCTTCAAACGATCCCAAGGTAATCATGGTATATTCGTTTTTTACTACCAATCCGGCATGTTGGAGTCCCAAAAGAGTAATAAACAGTCCGATGCCTGCCGGAATTGCATTTTTGAGTGTTTGCGGAATACTGTTTACGATCAGTTCCCGAATATTGAAGAAGGTAAGTAGAATAAAGATAATTCCTTCAATGAATACGGCCGTTAACGCAAATTGCCAGGAATAGCCCATGGTAAGTACTACGGTAGTGGCGAAAAAATTGTTTAACCCCATTCCCGGTGCCTGTGCAATCGGTATCTTGGCTAAAAAAGCCATCAGAAGCGTTCCGAATATACTTGCCAGAGCGGTGGCCGTGAACAACGCATTTCGATCCATCCCCGTTTGTCCCAGTATATTGGGATTAACGATTAATATATAAGACATAGTCAGGAAAGTAATGGCTCCCGCCATAAATTCCTTTTTGGAAGTGGTTCCGTTCTCTTTTAACTTAAATATTTTTTCCCACATGATCTTTCTTAAGAGGATATTCCGCCGGTTTCGGGATTTATTTTATCCGGGAAAAAGCGAATACTCTCATTCTTTTACGTATTTTTGCAAAAACACAAAAATACGGTTTTATTTTTGTAAAAGCAGCTATGTAAAAGCAGTAACTTCGGTATTTTCCTTAAAGGAACGGTATTTAATAAACAATTAATATATAATAAATGTACAGGACAAAGACTTGCGGAGAGTTGCGTATCGACAACCTCAATGACGAAATCGTATTGGCCGGTTGGGTTCAAAAGGCTCGTAAACTGGGAGGAATGATATTTGTAGATCTTCGGGATCGTTACGGTATTACACAATTGGCTTTCGACCGGGATCGGGATTCCGGATTGTTTGATCGAGCCGGTGAATTGGGGCGTGAATGGGTTATCCGGGTCACCGGGGTAGTGAAGGAACGTTCCAATAAGAATCCTCAATTGCCTACAGGAGATATTGAAATCATTGTTTCCGAGTTTGAAGTCTTGAATGCATCTCAAATTCCCCCTTTTACCATAGAAGATGAAACGGACGGCGGGGATGATCTCCGGATGAAATATCGTTATCTTGATTTGCGGCGGAATCCGGTGCGTGCCAATTTGGAATTGCGTCATAAAATGGCTTTTGAAACTCGTCGTTATTTAGATGAATTGGGTTTTCTGGAAGTGGAAACTCCCGTTTTGATCGGATCCACTCCCGAAGGAGCCCGGGATTTCATTGTTCCTTCGCGCATGAATCCGGGCGAGTTTTATGCATTGCCGCAATCCCCTCAATTATTTAAACAATTGCTGATGGTATCGGGGTTCGACCGGTATTTTCAAATTGTAAAATGTTTCCGGGATGAAGACCTGCGGGCCGATCGTCAGCCTGAATTTACTCAGATCGATTGCGAAATGTCGTTTGTGGAACAAGAAGATGTATTGCAAACCTTTGAAGGATTGACCAAACACTTGTTTAAGACCATTAAAGGATTGGAACTTTCCGATTTTCCCCGGTTGAGTTATGCCCAAGCCATGAAAGAATACGGTTCGGACAAACCGGATACCCGTTTTGAGATGAAATTGAAAGAGTTAAAGGATCTGACCGAAGGCAAGGGTTTTGTGGTTTTTGACAGTGCGGAGTATGTGGGAGCCATTTGTGCCGAGGGATGTGCCGGGTATACTCGTAAACAGTTGGACGAACTGACCGATTTCGTGAAGCGACCTCAAATCGGAGCGAAGGGGCTGGTATATGTTAAATATGAAGCTGACGGTACGTTGAAATCATCCGTGGATAAATTTTATTCTTCCGAAGAGTTGCAACAATGGGCCGATCGGTGCAACGCCCGTCCCGGTGACTTGTTGTTGATTTTGTGCGGAGAAACCGAAAAGACTCAAAAACAATTGTGCGAATTGCGTTTGGAGATGGGCGCACGGTTGGGGTTGAGAAATAAAGACCAATATAATTGTTTGTGGGTAGTTGATTTTCCGTTGTTGGAAAAAGATGAAGAATTAGATCGTTTCTTTGCAAAACACCACCCTTTTACCGGTCCCAAACCGGAAGACATTTCGTTGTTGGATACCGATCCCGGGGCCGTACGTGCAAATGCCTACGATATGGTTATCAACGGGGTCGAAGTGGGAGGAGGGTCCATTCGGATTCATGACAGTAAATTGCAACAAAAGATATTTGAAGTTCTCGGTTTTACGGAAGAAAAAGCGCAAGCTCAATTCGGATTCTTAATCAATGCATTTAAGTATGGAGCTCCTCCTCACGGCGGATTGGCTTTTGGTTTGGATCGGTTTGTTTCTTTGTTTGCCGGGTTGGATTCCATCCGGGATTGCATTGCCTTCCCTAAGAATAATTCGGGAAGAGATGTAATGATTGATGCTCCTTCCGAAGTGGACCCGGAACAATTGGACGAATTGGGATTGACTTTCAAACCGGAAGTCAGAAGCTAGGAATTAGAAATGTCGGTAATCGGGATTTCTTTTGCCGACCATCGGCTCGGGGAAGGCGCGAAAGGAGATTGAGAAAATAGGGAAGAATAAAACAATTCAATATAAACTCTAATAAAAATAGCGTGTGAAAATAAAAGAAATTCTGCGGGAAATAGAATTGTATGCTCCGTTGCCTTTACAGGATAGCTATGATAAGTCGGGAATTCAGGTTGGGGATATTAACCTTTCCGTTACCGGCATATTGGTATGTGTGGATGTAACGGAAGAAGTATTGGAAGAAGCATTGGATCTGCAATGTAACCTGATTATTTCTCACCATCCGTTGTTATTTAAGCCGCTACATTCCTTAACCGGAAAGACGTATATAGAACGCTGTGTTCAGAAAGCCTGTAAACATGATTTAGTGATCTATGCAGCTCATACCAATCTGGATAATGTTTCGGAAGGAGTCAGCTTTCGGATGGCTCGCAAATTGGGATTACAACAGGTCGAGGTATTAAGTCCGAAAGAAAACGAATTGTTAAAACTGGTCACTTTTGTACCTTCGGCTCAAGCGAACGAAGTACGAAATGCGCTGTTTGGAGCCGGTGCAGGTCATATCGGGAATTATGACTCGTGCAGTTATAATTTGGAAGGAACCGGCAGTTTTCGTGCCGGGGAACATACCGATCCTTTTTGCGGAGAAAAAGGACGGTTGCATTGGGAGCCCGAAGTACGAATCGAAACCGTTCTTCCGGCTTTTCGAAAACGGCAAGTAACGGAAGCATTGTTGTTGAGCCATCCGTATGAGGAACCGGCCTTTGATCTTTATCCCTTGCTCAACAGTTGGAAAGGTGCCGGCGCCGGTGCGGTGGGGGAATTGTTGTTGCCTTTGGAGGAGCCGGAATTTTTACAACAAGTAAAGGATATCTTTCGATTAAAATGTCTAAAGCATTCTTCTTTACGAGATAAACCCGTAAAGAAAGTGGCTGTTTGCGGGGGAAGCGGAGCCTTCTTGATTTCCCGGGCCCGGGCAGTCGGAGCTGATGTTTTTATTACCGGCGAAGCGAAGTATAATGATTATTATGATGTGGAAAAAAATCTTCTCTTGGCTGTCATAGGACATTACGAGTCGGAAGAGTGTACAAAAGAGCTGTTTTTTGAAATTATTAC
>DAIQOU010000193.1:0-8205 GCA_036787725.1 Bacteroidales bacterium | reverse complement strand
ACCGATTGGTTCAGTTTTGAAGAAGAAGGATTGATGATGCAATTGGAACAGAGTGAAAAATACGTTCCCACTTACGAACTCATCAACCGAATAAAACAAAAAGAAGCCGCCCTTCGAGAAGGAGCGAGTTAGCCTGTATTTTCAAATTATATTGAAAAAAGCCCTCGAATCACTTTGTCGTCTGTCTGAAAGAACTTTTACGGTAAAGTGATTCTCCGGGTTAATTCGATGTCGGTCGTTATTCTGTTTCCCCCTTATTTTGCATATGCTGCGCATCGCAAAAAGGTTTGTTTTGTGATTTACCGCATCGACATAGAGTAACCCGATTTCGGATTTGGTAAGTTTTCCCGTATTCGTCTTCGACGGGAATCCCTCCTTTTACCCAAATGGGACCATGTACTTTCCCGGCGGGATCTTCCAGAATGCTTATTTCTTGAGGCAGTTCGGGTTCTATTTTTTTGCCGTCTTTTGTAACTGCCGTGAGTCTTCCGCTGGGGCAATCATTGCATTGTTGGATGACGATTTCTGCTGTTTCCGGTGCCGCTCCGTCTGTAACCAGATCCCAAGTGGTTCCGTAAGTGTCGCAAAAACGGGCGACAGCACATAATTTCACGGCGTCCATCAAATCAATATGTTTCCCTTCGATAAACTCGGTCATTTCTTCATAATTCCGATGTCCTGCCGTTTCGGTACCGTCAAAACCTTCAAAATGGGAACCGTCACAGAACGGTTTGTTTTTTGATTTGCCGCATCGGCACAAATAATAAGTTTCCTGTTCTGCAAAACGCCGTACTTCTTCGTATTTTACCGATGCCTTGTGACGATCGGGCACAAAACGCAATTGATTTAACGGAACGTTTCCGCTCACTTCATAAGGGCCGTCTTTCAATACTTTGATCTTTTTTGTTTCCGGTGATTCCATATTCAATTGGGATTAGTTTATGGAGTATTAACAATCGGGAAAGAATTTGGTTTAATGGTCCGATGAGTGCAATAGATATTTTTTATCTCTTGGAAAAGAGTGCGAAGGATTTCTCTTTTATTGAAAAACAATACATGCCAAAACTTGTTTTAATAGTCATTAAATACTTTTCAATTAAAATATATGGATTGGATAATAAAAACACTGCAAAGTTCTCCCGAACTGGCTATATTTTTAACCTTAGCATTGGGGTTTGCCATCGGACAGGTCAAAATTAAAGGTTTTGGGTTGGGACCCGTAACCGGGGTTTTATTGATGGGTGTTTTGATCGGGCAGTTGAACATCCCGATTTCTCCTACAGTCAAGTCGGCCTTTTTCTTGATTTTCTTGTTTGCTGTAGGGTATAGTGTAGGACCTCAGTTTGTCCGGGGATTAAAAAAAGACGGATTACCTCAAATTGCATTTGCTGCCATTGTTTGTGTGGCAGTATTGTTGGTTTCTTGGATTGTTGCTGTGATTGCCGGATTTGATACAGGGAATGCAGCCGGTCTGTTGGCGGGGGCCAACACGATATCAGCAGTGATCGGAGTGGCTACGGACACCATCAATCAGTTGGGAATTTCCGATGATCAAAAGCATGCGTATATCAACCAAATCCCGGTAGCGTATGCCGTGACTTACATTTTCGGTACGGCAGGGACCGCTTGGTTTCTTGCATCGTTAGGACCCAAGTTGTTGAGTAAAGATATTGTGGCCGAGACCAAGGAATATGAGAAATCGTTGGGGGGGTCTATTGTCGAAGAAGAAGCCGGAATGGAAGAAGCCTATGACGGAACCACTTTCAGGGTGATTGAAGCTACCGGTGATTGTTTTGACCGTGAACGTACGGTAAAGGAAATTGAAGATATGCTGGTGACTAAAGGTTGGCCGGTTTATATTGAACGTATTCGTACCGTTAAAAATGAAATTATTCAAGAACCGACTTCGGATACGAAGATCAACCGGGGAGATCATTTGGTTTTGAACGGTCCGATCGATACCTTGATTTCTGACGAAAAATTTGTCGGTAAAGAAGTGGCCGATGTGGAATTGCTGGATTTTAGAGCGGAAGCATTGAAAGTGATCGTAGCTCAAAAAAGAGTTGTCGGGAAAACCTTACGTGAATTGAAAACCATTAAAGAACGTCACGGAGTGGTGATCCGGAAAATCCATCGGGGAAAAGCTACTCTTCCTTTATTGAATGATATTCGCTTGGAACGGGGAGATGTGGTTGAAATGGAGGGCCGTAAAGCAGATGTAGATCGTTTTGCGGTGTATGTGGGTTATCCCGAACGTCCGACAAATGTAACTGATTTGCTATTTGTCGGGGCGGGTATTTTTCTGGGGGGTATACTGGGTTCCCTTACCTTTCGAACCGGAAATATTCCGTTGAGTCTGAGCGCAAGCGGAGGAGTATTGATTATGGGTATTATTTTCGGATGGTTACGTTCGCTTCGGCCTACCTTCGGAACCATTCCCGAACCGGCTATCTGGCTAATGAATAATTTAGGATTAAATGCTTTTATTGCCGTAGTCGGAATAAATGCGGGTCCGGATTTTATTGCCGGATTTAAAGCTTCCGGTTTGAGCTTATTTATTGCCGGAATATTCGTCAGTATTGTGCCGATGTTAATCGGTATCCTTCTCGGAAAATACGTATTCAAGTTTCATCCCGCCATTACGTTGGGAGCATGTGCAGGAGCGCGTACTACCACTGCGGCTTTAGGTGCCATTGAAGATACATTACAAAGTAAAGTGCCGGCACTGTCTTATACTACGACGTATGCGATAGGAAACACATTGCTGATCATTTGGGGTGTTGTAATTGTATTGTTAATTCATTAAAGAGAAAGATTAATTAAATATCATTTAAAATAAAGATCATGGATTATATAGAAAAACTTAAAACATCACGCAAACGCGAACAACAACTGGAACAGTTGAGTCCGTTTGAATTGAAAGATAATCTAATAAGCTTGGCATCGGATCAACAGAAAAAGCCGGTGAAGACTATGTTAAATGCCGGAAGAGGAAATCCGAATTGGATTGCTACCGTTCCCCGTGAAGCCTTCTTTTCATTAGGACGTTTCGGAATAGAAGAATGCCGCCTGGCAATGAATAAACCTTCGGGCATGGCCGGTATTCCTCAAAAGAAAGGAATTGCCAAGCGATTTCGAGCTTTTTTGTCAAGCAATAAAGAACTTCCGGGAATAGAACTCCTCAAGAAAGTATACGAGTACGGGATTGAAAAACATGAGTTTGATCCGGATTCATGGGCAATGGAGCTGGCGGAAGGAGTGATTGGCGACCAATATCCGTTACCGGTAAGGATGTTAAAACATTGCGAACAGATTGTACATGATTATCTGATTCAAGAAATGTGCGGTAACAAACCGACCCGCAGCGGGAAATATGATCTTTTTGCAGTAGAAGGAGGTACGGCTGCCATGTGTTATATTTTTGATTCGCTGATGGAAAACGGATTGCTTAAGAAAGGAGATAAAATAGCATTGGGCGTTCCGGCGTTTACTCCTTACCTGGAAATTCCCGAGTTGAACCGCTATCAATTCAAAGTAACGTATATTCACGGATCTGCCAAAGATAAAAACGGGAATGCTAATTTTCAATACCCCGAATCGGAATTGGATAAACTGGGTGATAAATCCATCAAAGCGTTTTTTGTAATCAATCCGAGTAATCCGACTTCAGTGGAAATGTCGGATAAAAGCCGTAAATACCTGGTGAAAGTGGTCAAAAACCTGAATCCCAATTTAATGATTCTTACAGATGATGTGTACGGGACATTTGTCAACGGGTTTAATTCCTTGATGAACGAACTTCCTCAAAATACGTTATGTGTGTATTCTTTTTCAAAGTATTTCGGAGCTACCGGTTGGCGGTTGGGAGTCATTGCGTTGTATGAAGATAATATATATGACGATATGCTTTCGGCTGTTCCTGAAAAAGACAAAGAAAGGTCGGCCAAATTGTATGAAAGCCTTACGATTCACCCCGAAAAATTGAAATTTATTGATCGATTGGTCGCCGACAGCCGTCAGGTAGCCCTGAATCATACAGCCGGGTTGTCTCTTCCTCAGCAAATACAGATGATGTTATTTGCAGGCTTTGCATTGTTGGATACCAATAATATTTATAAGAGTGATTGTATTCAGTTGCTTCAACATCGTTACAGTCTGCTTTGGGAAGGAATGAATTTTCCCGTTACTCCCGATCCGGAAAGAGCTGCCTATTATAGTGAAATCGACATGTTGGAATGGGCGCGGAATAATCATGGAAAGGAGTTTGTTGCTTTCTTGGAAAAAAATTTCGAACCGGTAGATATTGTATTCCGGTTGGCCGAAAAATCATCTATTGTATTATTGAATGGAGGCGGGTTTGCGGGACCCGAATGGTCGGTGAGAGTATCGTTGGCAAACCTCAATGAAGAGGATTATTGTGTAATAGGGAAAGAACTGTCGGAAACCATGCAGGAATATGCAGATGCATGGAAAGCTTCTACAGGCAAATCAAATTAACAAAGTCGGAATTATAAAACCTGCAAGCAAAAGCGGCACCAATGAACAGGATTGGAAGCAGGTTTCATAAAACCTTTTAAATAAATTATATACACTATGAAACGGAAAATCAAATTATTCGGGGTATTGGCAGCATTGTTTTTAGTAACCGGCACCGTAGCTGCTCAAACAAAACCCACTATTTATATATTGGCTACCGGAGGAACGATTGCCGGACAGGGAGCTTCTCAAGTAACGGCGGGTTACAAAGCAGGAGCCATTACGGTAGACCAATTGTTGTCCGCTGTACCGGAAATATTGGATATTGCCGATATTAAGGGAGAGCAAGTAGCCAATATCGGAAGTCAAGATATGAATACCGAAGTCTGGTTGAAGTTGTCCAAACGAGTAAACGAATTGTTAAGTCAATCGAATGTGGCCGGAATTGTGATTACTCACGGTACGGATACGCAGGAAGAGACTGCTTATTTCTTGAATCTTACGGTGAAAAGCGATAAGCCGGTGGTTTTGGTTGGTTCCATGCGTCCTTCTACGGCCATAAGCGCCGACGGGCCGCGTAATATTTACAATGCCGTGGCTTGTGCCATCGATAAACAATCGACAGGAAAAGGAGTGATGGTCGTAATGGATGATAAAATTCTGGGCGCTGATGATCTGGCCAAAACCAATACATTGGATGTCGGAACTTTCAAAAATCCCAATTACGGACCATTGGGTATTGTGTATAACGGAAAACCGATCTATTCGCGAGAATCCGTAAAACGGCATACTTCCCGATCGGAATTCGATGTTACTCATCTGAATGAATTGCCTCGGGTAGAGATTATTCTCAGCTATTCCAATGCGACTTCTTTGTTTGTAGATGCTGCGGTGAAAGCTAAAGTGAAAGGGATTGTGGTTGCCGGAGTCGGAAACGGTAATCTGACAACCGCATTACAGGATGCATTGGAACAAGCTCATAAAAAAGAGCACATTGCAGTAGTGCGTTCTTCTCGTATTATGACGGGGCCGACAGCCCAATGGGATGAGGTCGATGATGATAAGCTCGGCTTTGCAGCTTCTTGGTTTATCAATCCTTACCGGGCAAGGGTACTGCTTATGTTGGCACTTACAAAGACAACGGATTACAAAGAGATTCAACGGATGTTTTCGGAGTATTGAATCCTCTTTAAGAGCATATTTCTTAAGACACTGTGAAAACCAAACGAAGCGTGAATTAACGGTTGGTGCAAACCGGATTATGCTCCGGCAGTTCGGTTGTTTTTTACACTGCGAAATAGCGTTGATTCATGCAAGTTTCCGAAAACAGGAATATAAAAGTAAAAAAAGAACGTATGAAAAAATTATATCTTTTACTTATGGCAGTATTTTCCGGATTGGGATTATCTGCTCAACATCGGGACAGTCAGAATGTATTGGAACGACTGTTATGGGATGATAAAATGTTGAATATCATGCTTGATACCCGTGTGGATTTTAATACCCGGATTGAAAACGGGGATGTTGATAATATGAGTTTCCAAGGTCAAACATTTAAGGTCTGGTTGGCGGGCGAAGTTATTCCGGGAATCCGTTACCGGGTAAGGCATCGGCTGAACAAACCGCAAACGCCGTTACGGGAGGGCTACTCCGGCGCTACAGACCATGCTTGGGTGGCTTTTGATATCGGAAAAGATTGGACATTGACAGTAGGAAAACAATCGGTTCAGTTCGGAACCTTTGAGTATGATTATAATCCGGCCGATATTTATCTGCCTACCATGGCATTTAATGATCTGGATGCTTATAAGACAGGGATCAATGCAGCATATCGTTTCGCCGGTCAGGCCCTCAATCTGCAGGTGATAAATTCGGATGCACCGCAGTTTGCAAGTGAAGACTACAAGAATAAAGCATTGGCTGTATTGGTAATGTGGGAAGGCAACCTCTTTAATAACGGCCTGAAAACCCGCTGGGGCTATGGAGCTTTTCAACATGAAAAGGATAAGTTTTACAACTGGCTTACCGTCGGTAATCAGGTCAATATCGGTAATTTTACGGCCGAATTGGACTATTACTTGGGAAACCGAGATATGGATTACAGCGATATGGTAGCCCGGGATGACTTGGGTTCGCGTTATGTTAGCGATCAATCGGCTTCCCTGAATCTGAAATATAATTTCGGTAAGGTGAAACCTTTTATAAAGGGAACATGGAACCAACGCCGGGATAAACATTTTGACAGCAATGCTTATGAATCGCAGGGAGTTCAAGCGGTCGTAGAATATTATCCTTTTACGAACTCATTGGTGAAAGATTTGCGTTTTCATCTGATGTATGCCTACGAAAACACGAACTTCCAAGGAGAGTTTAAGGAATTAAAAAATTTGGATGCCCACACGATACTTGTGGGAACAAGATGGTTGTTTAAGGCGAAATAAGACAGAAGGCGTGAAAGCGCAAAGAGAGGAAAGTACGAAAGGAAATTTAACTCTTGGTCTCTATATTATTATAAGGTTGTTCCGTTGACGGGACAACCTTGTTTTTTGAATAGAGTTTATATTGAATCAATTCTTATAACCGGTTTATTGATCGGTTATCGTGGAGGGGAGCAGCTGCCTAATATCATGTATATCCGCGAGTGTAACCCAAGCGAAACTTATGAGGCGGGAGGGCCCGTCCCTTCCTCCCTTCCCCCTTTTTTCCTTCGCGCTTTCGTGCTTTTTCCCCTTTGCGCCTTATCTCTTTCTATCCGGGAAAATATGATTATTTTTGCAGTGGAACTAATTTTATAAATACGAACCGGAACATTTTATTTGACATATCATAAAAAAGCGTTAGCTTTTATTCTTGCATCTGAAACTTCGATCCTTTCAATGTACAACAGCAAGTCGGCGGACGCTCACGTCGTATAACCGGCGTAGGCACTTACTTATTTGTCGTACAGGTAGTCGAAGACCTCAGATGCGAATATGGTTAGTGTCCCACGCTTTGGTATTTTAAACCCTCCATCCTCGGGATACATATGGAATAATGTCACTATTATGAAACAGACATGTACATTTTTAATGATTTTAGTAAGTATTGGGATCTTGCCGCTTATGGCACAACTGCCTGTCGAATTCCCGGGAAAGCACATCCGAACAGAAAAAGATCTTTTGGGTAATGAAATCCGTCGGGAGGAATCCGGGTCCTTTCCGGAAATACGGTTACAAACCAATGCGGAGTCTTCTTTTTTCCCGGATAGCAGCCGTACATTTAATCCGGATGGATCGTTGGTTGGTAAGGTCATTTACGAGTATGATGATAATGGGAATACTACTTTATATGAATGCTATGGTTGGGACCCGAAGAAAGAGAGTTGGATAGGGAGCAGCAAATCGATTTTGCAATATCATCCGAATGGAGATCAAATGTACTTTGGAAGTTATGGTTGGGATCCGGAGTTAAATGATTGGAAGAAAGTGATGATTGAGAATCATGTTGATGTGCCGGGTTATTCTTCTGATTCTCCCTTTAGGGTGTATATTTCCGAACAGGATAGAGTGTATAAATCGATTGGACGTGAATATATTTGGCCAATGGGAAGAAAAACTACTCACACCAACTACGAAGGAAACTGGAGAGATAAATATAAATTTGAATTTGAATACAACTCAACCGGGAATTTAATTTTATTTGAATGGTTATATTATTCAGAGGAGATGAAGAGTTGGAAGAGTTCTGAGG
>DAIQOU010000192.1:0-8209 GCA_036787725.1 Bacteroidales bacterium | reverse complement strand
GCAAACGTAACAACTCTATCTCTGCATTCAATTCATCCTGCCTATTGAAAATACGCTCCTCCAACTCATGTTGATCATTTCGAAGTTCCGCCATCTCATATTGGGCAGAATCTATCCGGGATGTGTCATGAATACCGGATTCCTGAACTATTTCCAACGCTGCCGGCTGAGCCTTCAGACCGAATAAGATACACCCAAACAAAAAACAAAGAAAAATCTTATTGCTCATATCCGATTATTTCAAATAATTATTCAACAATAAAGCATGACAAATCATACAACATATTTTTTAAAGGCCAAAAGAATAACGTGTTCCTAAAAATACTGCTGCGAATATGTCGGGTTTCACTTTCATGTTTAGCAGCCATCTGAAGAAAACTTTTCTCTGCTAAATGCAGTACCATATCCTTATCGATCGTATTAAGATGAATCGTATATTGCTCCAGTTCTTCATTCAACTCCCTATTCCCAAATAAACGATTAATAAACTGCTCAAAATTATCCAACACTTCTGTTTTCAGACTCAACAATTCTTTATTAAGGTATTCCTTTTCTTCTAACTGTTTATCTACTTTACATCCTATAGAATAAACATTTACGGTTTCTCCTTCGGCAAATTCTTTCGGCACGCTCGATACTCCGCTCTTGGCCATCACCCCTCCCAATGCCGTCAGTTCTTTCGGATTTTTGGTAAAGGATACAGAAAACATAGACGGAATGGGCTTGTCTGTAAATGCCTCAAATAATTTCCGGGTCAATTTGGTAATCCGTTCATCCTTATCCGTTATAATCTTAATGTATTCGCTCCCTTTTCCGGTAAAACTAATGTTTAAGGGTATTTCCAGGTTTGTTTTTTCCAATAAATCAGTAATATAATAGATAATTGCAGCATAGTGCAACAACAAGATCGATTTCAAACCGGAATGAGCTTTGATAGACCAAGTGAAATTAAATTCATCATCATACTTAAACAAAAATCCGGATAAATCAGCGGAAGAAGCCGTTCCTTTTTGTAAATAGTCAGAAAATAATTTATTTAAATCTGCATTTTTAAACTCGTTATTCTTCTCATTAAACCGCTTATTCATCATATTGATAAATCCGTTGGACATAGGACGAATATTCAAAATCCCGTCGCCCCAAATATCATTGCCGGCAAAAAGTGCAGAAGCAGAATACTTGGTTTTCTTATCATGAGCAAAATACAATAAATCGGTTGTACCTCCTCCAATATCAATATTAAGCGCGTTGGTAGCATATTCAATGGATTTATTGAACAACAACGCTTCATAAGGAGCAACAGCCTCCACAATACGGAAGAAATTTACTGTGAATCCTTTTAATATTTCATCAGCACCCGTCTCCCAAGCTTTTTCAAAGATCGCCTGCGTATCGATCGTCATGCTTTCCGGATAAAAATAAACCACATTAATATCCGTACTTCCATTATTCAACAACACCTTATTCTTGATCATCCATAAGGTTTGTTTACAATAAGCAAAAATACGGTTCTTCGCTGTAATATCATCCGGATTGCTTTGTACCTGCCATTTCAGATTGGTTTTATAAGTTCCTCCCCGATTATCGATTTCACTGTCAATATCGAAACCGATATTGATATTTCCAAATACCGAAGATTCGCTGTTCGCATAATTGTCCGACTCAAAAGAAGCTGTTTTAATCGGATAAGAATGTAAAGCTCCGTTTCCGATAACAGACGGCATAAATTCACGGCGAAAAACAGCCAGATAAATATTCAGCCCAACCATTTTCATCCGGTATTTTTCCCGCAAATCAGTCGAATTGGCAGGAGCATAAAACAGTACCATTTGCATATCCTCCTCCGTAATATCAAAAGAATCCGGTTTGGAATTAGAGGTCTGATAAGCTATATGCGTATTGGAAGTTCCAAAATCTATTCCAAAGGTAAATTTTTCTGTTCCTTTTGAAGGATAAACCTTTTTCCATCGAGGAATGATTAATCCGGTGTATTTTTTATTTATATTCACCTCAAGCAAATCCAACGAACTCGAATCCAGGTTTTTCAATTGATAAACATGAGATTTGACTACTTTAAGATCCGATCGATTGTATAATTCAGCTTTTATCGGACGGTTTTGAGAAATGCCTTCATAAGAATAAAACGAAAATGCCGTACCGTTTGCCGTAGAATCGACCAACTGTATTGAATATTCATTGGTGGGACCGGCCTGATCTCCTTCCGATTTTTCAATCCGATAAAAAGGAAATATTCCCAACGTCATCGAATCTTCTCCCAACTTAATTATATCAAAATAAGTTTCTCCCAAGCCGGTAGCCGGTTTATTGCCCGGCTCTGTATACTTTCGGATGAAATGCAGCGTTCCTCCGGAGACCGGGATCTCCAAATCTACTTCTACAATATTTCCGTGTTTTGTAATTCTCAATGAATTTTCCAGATCTTCATACCTGAAAAAATTAAAATAGGCCTTTTTAATAGGCAATAAATAGGGACACGAAGAGGATCCGAATCCGGTATAAAAATACTTTCCGTTTACATCATAAGACAAATCGATCAACGTATCTTCCAAAAAATCGCCCACAGTAACGTAGGGATATTCCAAGCCGTTTTCCGGGAGTTTCCGTTCGTTCAAAGGAATCCAAGGATGATCCGGAATGGTGGTCAATTGATTCCACCGGCTATCTATATACCGGAAAAAATGGTTTCCTTCGATCAAAGCCAACGGAGTGGGTAAGTCTGTATCCCTTATGGTCCGGGTAAAATAGGATACCGTATTTTTCAATAAAAATCCGCTTCGACTGACATCTATGCATTTCTCATTAGCAGAAAATACAATCCCGCATACATTGACCACGGTACCTGCATCCAACCGAATCGGTTTATAGGCTTTCCCGAACTCTTCCCGAGAATAATGATTTATATTAGCCAGTTCTTCGGTTCGATGCCCATCCGCACTTGCCGCTATATATTTCCTGAACTCTCGAAAATTCAAGTTGTCCAATTCATCTCCAAACGCATAACGAATGCGCTGCAAAAAAATACGAAAAGCCTCGGAACGATAATGCAACGGATTGGCTTCATTATCTCCAAAAAGAATCTGTCCGGCTGTATTCCTTAACGTAATGCCTTTATTCCTCAATTTATGACGCAGATTGGGAGAGGTAAACACCAATGTTAAAGGAGAAGTTCCTCCCAACAAAATATTTTCATAATAAATCAGAAAAAATTCGGAACAACCTTGCATCGGACTGTCTTTTGTTTCGGAAGTTCTCCCTAATGCCATATTAAGAGAGTCTCCCAACAATACATGTCCTTTATTTTTGGAATTCCTCAACCGATCCAACTCCACTCCGCAATCCCAACGTTTGAAAGTGAGTCGGTCACCATGCAAGAAAAGCAATTCAAGTAAGTCCAGGCAATCGGATACTAACTGATGATAAGTGCTGTTTCCTTCGGAACTTCCATTATTAACCATCCGAAAAGAGGTTTCAAAAAGAAATAAACGAGCCAAAGGTGTAGGAATGGAAGTTCCCACTTTTGCATTATTACCCGAAATATATTGATCTCTGATACTTGCTATTTCTGCATCCGAAAATCCGTCAGGAAGCTTTTCCCAACCTTTCAATTGATTTTGTCCGCTCTTATGTATTCTGAATATATAGCTCATGATTCTATTCTTTTTGCAGGATCATTTGTTTGCAGCCAATTTTTCTGCTGCCTTACAGGTATTATATGCAATCTTTACAAACAATTCCCTGCTCGGTTGGGGATTAGCGGAGTCTTTCACTCGATTCAGTTCATTATTCATTGTATCCGTAAAAAAGCTTCCGCCTCCCTTAAATATGGATTTTTTATCCAGTCCTTCTACGCTCTTATGTCCCAACATTCCGTTAAAGCCAATTTCCGACTGCATATTATAGGGAACGAATGCTGTAGGAGAAACACTGAATTCATCCAACCATTTACGATAATGATGCATGAATTTGTCCAGTTCTCTCATAAATTCAATCGTTTCCTTTCCGGAATCAAAATCCAGGAATTTGTAATAATTTTCCCTGGAAGATTTCGGAAGCAGAGAAACATAAAATTTATAAAAATAGGCGAAAGCCGTCAGTTGTGACAAATACTGCTCTTCTCCGGGAAAGAAATTATCCAATCGTATAGGATTGCTTTTATTCGTTATTCCGTATTCATAATATTTGGTCTTATAAGGACGACCTGTATTATCATCATACATGGAAGAGCGATCCCGATTCACAAATTCCACAATACTCATAGCCGAAAGCAATTCCACAATATGAGCCGGATTTTTTTGTTCGGTTCCTCCTTCGACATTGGAATAAGGACTTGTCGGTTCATCGGCCAAATAATAAATTTCTTGCAATTGATGGTTAATTTCCCGTCTGTAATAATCCAACGCTGCTTTTGCTTTGGATGTAAAATTCCCGGAATCAATAGCGCTTTTTTTTCGAGTATCGGTTTCTACACTAAAATACGGCAAAATGACCGATGCTCCGATCACCGCTCTGCGTAAATGGTCTGTATTATTTTTATCGGTAATATCTCTTATTTTTTTAACAATCTGCGGCAACCCGGAAGAACCGGTTCCTCCGAAAATGGAACTGACAATAAAAATGCGATCCTCTTTGGTAAATGAGTTCCGGAAATAATTGAATTCATTGGTTTTAAAAACATCATTGAATATTACACTTCCGATATTGGGATTTCCCTTGAATCCGACTTCAAGTCCCAGATTCAACTCGGTATAGATATCTTCTTTAGAAGATGCATTATATAATAACTTTAAGAAATCTTTGGTTTCCGGGCTCATGGTTTCCATCCCGATATATTCTGCAAAGGTCTGATTTCCTTCCCCCGCTTTTATCATGAATGAATCTTCGATAGGCACAGCCACATCCTTACTTCCGGAATCCTGCGTTTGAATATTGGATAAAGTCGCCATACGACCTCTGAAAAATCCCTCTGCTGTATCATCATTTATACGATATACCGCTTCATTTATATATTTATAAATATCAACGATCTCCAATGTGCGTTGAAGATCTCCGTTATGCACATCATAATCGATAATTACCGGAATAATTTTATTGTCATTATCAATTTTTACTCCCGAAGCCAACAACATAGACAAAGAGCGCAATACGCGAGCGCCTGTTCCTCCGACAAAAAATACATATGTATTCATAAATATTATTTTTTTCTGGTATTAGCTTTGCCAAACGGTGTCATACTGCAATGCAATGAAAATCGTTTGAACAACAACGAAAACAGGAAATAGAAAAGGATGGCATAAATCAAATTATGAGTAGCATACATCCACATATCCTGTGTTCCGGATTGTAATATGGCTTGCATTTCGGGAGCATCCTCAAAATAGTCATTATGTTCGGCATAAGCAATTATACTGTTTTTGGCATAAAAAAAAGCAGAAAAAAAGGAAGTTATTCCCGTAATTGCCAAAAATACGAACCAATGAGATAAATGGGAAAACGAACTGGTAAACCGCCCCAATATAAGATAATATATCACTGCAAAAATCAATCCTATCAACAGCGAAATCCCTAAACCGAATACAAATCCGTTATTACTCATATACCACAGGCTATGGGCCATATCCCAATTGTTAGCCTGATACCATCCGTTACTGTTTTTAACCAGAAAATAGAGCACTTCCATAATTCTTTTATCTTTTTAGTTGTATAAGGATCAACGTTTTTTAATCGGAACTTCAATCTTCATAAAATCCTCTACCGAAGCAGTCGGTTCCATCCCGTTTATAATTCCGTCCATCAAATAATCAAGAGCAAATGTCTTTGTATTTTCATTATTCATCTCCACATCATTATCCAATGAAAAAGATTTATACCACGGATTTCTCAGCATGGGTAAAGTCAACCGAACGGTCACCGGAAGTTTTTGCAATAATGCTTGCGGCATTTCTATATTGAATTGATAGATTCCGTTTTTCTCATCCGCCACTTCCACCGACTCTATTAAATCGGGATAATCGGACTCCTTGGTACTGCCCGAATAAATAAGGGTAAGTGTAGCATATTTTTCTAATTGTTCCGGATCCAAGATATAAGAAGGAAGACCGGATAAATCGGCACGCACTCCAAATTTAGCATCTTTCCCCGGATTCGATTTATAAGTGATGGAAGTTTTATCGGCAACATATTCCTGTCCTTTTTCGGGTTTCAACTTATAATTAGTAACAGACTCGGGAAAAATACCTGTTAACTGAGTGTGAGTAGGAGAAAAAGCACGTTCGTTTCCCAACTTATAAGAAACAGCCTCCAATGCCCGTTTTTCTCCGAAAATAAAGATATAATAAGGACGAATGGCTTCTTTTAATTTAACAGGCGTATTCCGATAGGTATAATAAGTGCCGTTAAAAGGGGACTCCATACGGTATATCAATACACATAATCCTTTATCCCTTGCTTTTTCAACGGCTTTACGTACCCGCTGTTGTAAAACGGGACGATTATTGTAATTAAATTCCCGATTCGCTTTGATTTCGGCATTGGTACCGCTCATAATTCCATCCGTAATAAGGCAACTGATTTGACTTACATCCGTACTTGCAATAATTATTTCAAAAATCTCCGGTAACGGAGAGCCCGGTTCATTGGCTATTTTTCCATTGGCCAATTGACTTTGAAATGTTTCGTTATCCACTTCAACCACTTTTTGTCCTATATAAGCTGTATTTACGGAAACATTCCCCAAATTAAATAAGCACATGATCGGATTGGTAAAATCAACATTTCCGCCAGAAGGAAAATATCCCTTCATACTGGCTGAATTTTCCAGAAAAATATTGATGGAAGATAATTTAACAGCTGTTTCTTTTTCTATTCCTTCCTCAAAAACCAACTCCGGATAAATCTCTTTCAAATATTGAACAAGATCCTCTTCAGAAGTCACCTTCGGTGCCAATTCCGTTTTGCTTTCTTCTGCTCGTTCCAAAAACGCCGTTAACCGGTTAAATTCCTTTTTGGTAATCCGGTCGTCTTTTACGGCCCGCTCCAACTGAGCATCAAATTCTTGCCGGATTGTATTGCCGCCACACGAAACCAAGTAAACAAACAGGACGGACAAGATGATATAACTTGTAATTCGAGGGTATATAAAAAATCGTGCATTCATACAATAATCGTACTTTTTCGGTTTTTCCAATAAATAAAGAGTTTTTTATTTATTAATTGAATAAAATGATCGCTTTTATCCAACAAATATATAAATTAATTCAATCGGTAGACGACTTTTGAAAAGGGATATTGGTAAATAATTAAATTTCCGGAATCATTTCTCTCTTGGAAAAAAGTTATCTGCCCAGCACAGATAATGGATCATTTGAAAAATAGCGACTCATATTCTCCGAATATTGAACGGACAAAACTCCTTCCGGATCACTATATATAAAATAATAGGCTAATTCGGGAATTTTCTCCGCCAATTCCACCGATTTCTCCAACCCCAATGTCATAAAAGCGGTCGCATAAGCATCTGCCGTCATGCAATCCGGAGCAATAACGGTAGCACTCAGCATATTTTGTTCTGCAGGGTAACCGGTACGGGGATCAATGGTATGGGCAATCTTTTTCCCGTCTTTCAAATAAAAATTCCGATAATTGCCTGAGGTAGCCAATCCTCCTTCACAAAGGGACAAAACTTCTTGTCTTTCACGAACACTGCCGGTCCGATCATCATACGGTTTGGTAATCTCTACTCTCCAACACGCTTTGTTAGGATTGATTCCTTTTACCCGGATCTCTCCTCCTATTTCAACCATATAATTATTAATCCCGCAAGAATCGAGCAGCTCGGCAACAACATCACAAGCATATCCTTTGGCGATAGCAGAAGCGTTCAACAGAATTCCCGGATGTTCTTTTATAATTCGTCTCCCCTCCGATCTGACCTTTTGATAACCGACCAATTGTTTTAAACTGTCAATCAGCTGAGGAGTAACACTATCTTCTTTATTAAAGCCGAAGCCCCATAAATTAATTAATGGAGCCGCCGTAATATCAAAAGTTCCCTCCGAACGTTCCGAAACTTCCATCGCTTTATTAAACACAGTCATAAACCAATCATCCGCTTCCACATCGATATTATTATTTATTTTATATATAACGGACTGATCGTTAAACGGATTAAGCGATAAATCAAATCGGTTTA
>DAIQOU010000719.1:0-2296 GCA_036787725.1 Bacteroidales bacterium | reverse complement strand
TCCAATTTATAAATGATCTCATCCCGGTTGGCCGGGATATAATTGGTAGCGGTAAACTCGATACTGAAAACAGAATAGTTGCTTTTCAGCACTATATCCGGATTTGCATACAAAGCCGTATGTAAGATATCGGTATCATCATCAATATCTACAGCTTTTCCGTTTACCATCAAACGAGAAGGTATAATATTATACTCCTTTTTGGTGAAATTCAGGTCTTTCTCGTAAAAAGAAATCATTCCGTTGACTCCCCCCAGAAAAACTTCTCCGTCGTTGGTTAAATACATCGCATTCTCATTAATGGCAGCCAACGGAAAACCGTTATCGGCATTGTAATTATGAAACCTTTTTTCGGAAGGATCAAATACGCAGAACCCGTGATTGGTAATACCCAGCAATTTTCCGAAGCGGGATTCAACCATTTCATAAATACAATCGCTGGATAAACCGTTCTTTTGAGAATCAAAATTCTCGAATCCGCCCGTCTCGTAACTAAAAAGGTCCAATCCGCTGCCGGAAGTGGAAAACCATAAATTATAGTAATGGTCTTGTGCGATATGATTAATATTATTATTGCTTATTCCCTGCGGATTGGAAGGATCATGCCGATAGTTTACCAATTCCTCGGTATCAAACCGATAGGAAAAAACACCCTCCCCTGTGGCGGCAATCCATAACGTACCGTAGTAATCCATGAACAGATCCGCTACCATTTTAATGGAACGGCCTTTTTCCGAATCCTTAAACAGTTGAGAACATTTTCCCGTTTCGGGAAAAAACAAACATACCCCGTTTTGAGTAGCCACAATCAGTTGATCTTTATAAGGTATAATGTCACGAATTATATCGGAAGGCAACGAAGTCGAATCGTTTTCCGTCATCCGATAATGAGTAAACCGACCGGTCTTGAGATCCAATTTATTCAATCCGCCCAAATGCGTTCCCAACCACATGATTTTATTCTCCGAATCATAATAAATGGATTTCACATTATTATGTGAAATGCTGTTTTTATGCGGGTCATGCCGGTACCACTTAAATGTTTTATTCTTTCGATTGTAAACATTCACTCCTCCCCCTTCCGTACAAATCCAAAGGTTGTCGTTATCGTCTTCGACCATTTTTCCGACAATGGAAGAACTCAGTCCCCGGGATTCGGTAGCGGAAACTTTATAATGTCGATAGATTTCATAATCGGGATTAAAATAATTTACCCCTCCGAAGTAAGTACCGAACCAAAGGGTGCCCTGACGATCTTTTATGATCTTCCAAATCGAAGAATGGGTCATCCCAATGGTATTCCCCATGGAATAATGAGTAAATTCGCCTGTTTTTTTATCCAGTTTATCCAATCCGACAAAAGTTCCGATCCAAAGATTTCCGGCATTGTCCATACAAAACGAACGTACAAAATCGGAAGAAATACCGTTTTGCGAAGGGGAATGCCTGTAATGCATCATTTCGGTTGCACCTTTAAAAAAGAGCAGTCCGTGTTCCCAGCTTCCCACCCAAATATCGTCGTCTGCATCCCGGTAAATCGCCGTAATATTGGCCTTCGGGAACAAGTGTTCGGGATGTTTACTCCCTTCGTCCTCCGCTATACGAAACAACCCGTTGGTAGAAGTTCCGATCCAAAGTCGGCCTTTCTCATCTTTAAACAATGCCGAAATAACGTCTTCTTTTCCCGGAAGCGTATAAAACAGCTCTACCTCTCCGGTTGCCTCATTAAACAGGTAGATCTCATTTTTCCGTCCAATGTACAGCCGCTCATTGTAATAAAGGGTAGTCACATCCGGGCTCCTCCACAACGTCGTAAAACGCTCTTTGTGAAGGTCCAATTCCGAAATACCATCCGTACACAACAAATAGACCTTTCCGTTTTGGTTGCCGTCGATCTTTAATATATTATTCGAAAAGAGGCTGTTGGGATTATTTTTCTGTAGTTTGTATGTTTGAATGGAACTGCCGTTAAAACAGTTTACCCCTTCCCGTGTACCAATCCAAATGAAGCCCCGTTCATCCGGATAAAGGTCATTCACGGAAATCTGAGACAATCCGTTATCAGGCGTCAAGCTTCGAAAAGTGATGTCCCGACTCTGCCCCCAAACGGGAAGAAACCACCAAGAAAGCAACAGGATCCAAATGAGCCGACTTAAAACTCTTTTTCCGTTGTTTATTAACCGATAATTATTCACAGATTATTTTTTGATTTAATTCAGGCACGGAAATTTATTCCTCTGTCAGTTCTTTTTATTCATGTTTTCATGATTTTTCCGAAATTCTCCGTACCGGCTTA
>DAIQOU010000718.1:0-2298 GCA_036787725.1 Bacteroidales bacterium | reverse complement strand
ATCTCCGGGCATGGTAGGAGATTACACGTCAACCGAAATAATTGAAGGCTTGACTAAAATCGGAAATCTCGAAAAGGCAAAATATATCTATATTGCAAGTTGCGATTCCGCTACTGAAGAGGGAGACTCGCTTCTAAGCGTAATTGATGTTATATCCGGAGTATTCCCTCATATTCCCGTATATGGAGCTCCGGGAGTGGCCATTAATGATTACAGTGGCATTACCGGCGACAATCAAACCCGATATATAAAAGAAAATGAAGATTTGGCATGTGAAATTGAAGACTATATCACAAATATTTATTATCCGGAAGTTAAAACTGCATTAGGCATAAACAGTCTTGACCAAATAAAAGAATTCGGGGATCATCTCTTAGAAGGTTCCCGTTTTATGAGTTTTTATGATCTGTTAATTAAAGCCTTGTCAGGAAAATTAAGTGATCAAGAAATTGCAGATATTGAAACAAAAGGAGGAAATGAAGATATGACAGCTTTTTTTAACGAACACACTCCTGTAGTTTCAACGATTGACAAAGGATTGTTTCCTCTTATTAAGAAACATGGTGATGACAGCCTTCCTTCGGATTACGGCAGTATGTAGGATTTGTCAATAGGTTGTATAGCGTATGTGGAAACTGAAGTTATATATATCGGTTCCGTTATTCTAAAAATCGGGTAGAAATTAGAGTTAACTAAAAAATACCCGTCTTGCTACAAAGTAAGACGGGTCAATTAACGTAATGAGATAGACGATAAAAGTTTATCTCATTATTCTTATCGCCGTGACGGAAACTAAAGCAGCCAAAAACACCACCCCCGCCCAATAAAACAGATCCTCACCGAATCTGTGTCGGGTATTATCCACCACCTCTATCTTCTTTTCCCTAATCTCGATTACAGGAATCGGAAAGGTATAAATAATGGTATCGGTACGACAAACGGAGGTTAAGATATTGTCCGATATCGAAATATCGGGAGGTTTGAGTTTATGGCCTCCTTTGTATTCCAACAAATCACGGATGATCACATTATTTAAGCTGTCGCACTCTAACAGCAGCTTGATCGAGGAGCTGTCGGGTGCAACGGAAATGATCGTATAACGAACGGTCTCCGTGTAGGTTTGATAGATAATTCGCTCTTTGATTTTGCAACCGACGGTTAAGAGCATTGTAAGCCGGATAAACAGTATTGTTTTCATATTTTTATCTTTTCATCGGTATAATATCGTAAGCATCACTGAGGTTTCTTTATACAAAAAAGCATTATTGAAAGAAAAAGCCAAAGAGGAGGGATATGAATTCGTTGATGATGACGGAAAAACATTATAATTGAAAATTTATGACAACAATTCTATCTGTTATTTTGATAATATTTGGGATCCTCCAAATTATGCTGTTTTTCAAAATTTGGGTAATGACTGATGATGTAAGCTTTATAAAAAATAAAAATGGAACATCGGATAAAATAAAAAATGCTCAAATCGAATATATGAAAGGAAATTTGGACAGATCCAAGGATTTGCCGGACCGGTGTCTTTACGAGGATATTATGAACTTAGGGAAGAGCGTCCCCTACAATCCTGAATATTTAAGAAGATTCGATATGCTTGAAAATAGTTATAAAGCATTGTACGACAGAATGGGACTTAACATTCCGAACATTCAAAAATATAAAGACAAACACAATCTTCCCAATTATGATAAGAAAAATGTAGTTGAAGAAACCGACGAACTTCGAATGTAAAATAAAAGCAACCCGGTGAGGTTGCTTTTGTGGTATATATTGTTTCAAATTCGTGTTGAATTACTGTCTTTTATAGGAATAGCTGACAATAACTTTGCTTACCTTATCGTATAAAAATTTGAAATTATCGGTTGCATCGTGATCGAAAGACATATTATTTCCCTTGACGGAAAAATTAGTATATGTTTCGCTGTAATCATCATCGGTCAATGTAATCGAGCTTCCCGAAACTGAATATTTCCCCTCCCAATCAACCATCGATCCGTTTTCGTAATAGGTAAATTTATCTGATGTAAATACATATTTATCTGTGCCATAGTTTGAAATAGCTTCTTTAATTTTTTCTTCCGTTTCAGTATCCGAAGCGATAATTTCTTTTGGTGTTGCAGATATTTCTATCCAAGTCCCGGAAATCCCAGTCTCTTCGTCATCATCATCCGAGCAGGAAACAAACACTAAAAGAAGTACGAACAGAAGTAATAAAATCTTTTTCATAATAATTGTTTTATAAATTCGCGACAAAATTAAAAAACACTTTTAAATAATTTTAAAAGA
>DAIQOU010000717.1:0-2298 GCA_036787725.1 Bacteroidales bacterium | reverse complement strand
ACAAGCGCCTCGGGTTCCGGTCCAGTTTTCAATTCCCAGAATATTTCCCGGATAAAATACGGAGACTCCTTCTACTTTACTTTGGTCGGCTGCGCCGGTAAAGAAAAAAGAGATCATGGATAATCCGGCATACACGGTGAACATTAAAATTACCAACCCAAAAACGAAAAGGGTAGTATCATTCGTAATGAATCGGATAAATTTAGAAAATTCAGAAGAACCGTTTGCTTTTTGCAGACCGGGTTTTCTTTTAGTCATATACTATAAATGTCATGAAATTAAAAACGAAACCAACAAAATTACACAAAATATCCGGAAAGTTACATTCTTCTATTATTGAAAGTTTCTATGGTATGATTATATTCTTTAATTATATCTTCCATTACCTTGGCAACCGGCTCTACTTTATTTATAAAGGAACATACCTGCCCTATTTCCAGCTCTCCTTCCTGCAAGTCTCCCTCAAAAATTCCTTTTTTAGCTCTTCCTTTTCCCAGTAAAGCCCTCATTTCCTCGACTGATGCACCGGCATCTTCCGCGTCCCGGACTTGTTCATAAAATTTGTTCTTGATTAACCGGGTAGGAACCAATTTTTTCAAAGTCAAGAGGGTGTCTCCTTCTCCGCTTTCGATGCAACGTTGTTTGAAACCCTCATGTGCAGAACTTTCGGTTGTTAATGCAAAACGGGAACCGATTTGTACTCCTTCCGCTCCCAATGTCATAGCAGCGACAACACCTTTTCCTGTAGCAATTCCACCGGCAGCAATTACCGGCAAATCGACAGCTTCCACTATTTGAGGTATCAATACCAGGGTTGTCGTTTCTTCTCTTCCATTATGTCCTCCGGCTTCAAACCCCTCTGCAACGATGGCATCTACGCCGGCATCCTCACTTTTACGAGCAAACTTCGAGTTAGATATGACATGAACTACCGTTATCCCGTTTTCTTGCAACGTCCGGGTCCAAGTAGCGGGATTCCCGGCCGAAGTGAATACAATTTTTACGCCTTCCTTCATTAATATATCCATCACGGTTTCTATCTGAGGATAAAGTAAAGGAACATTTACTCCGAAAGGATTATTTCCACATGCTTCCTTACACCGATTTATATGTTCTTTTAATACATCCGGATACATGGAACCTGCTCCCAACAATCCCAATCCTCCCGCATTACTGACAGCAGAAGCAAGTTTCCAACCACTGCACCAAACCATTCCTCCTTGTATAATCGGATAAGTAATCTTAAATAAATCGGTTATTCTGTTTTGCATATTTATTTGTTTTATCGAACTAACAAAAATATATTAAAATTCGGTTCCTCGCAAAATATACAATAAACTTTATATCGAACAGATTCTTATCCTTCTATTCGGCATAAGATTCAATCCATATAACCTTATAAATTACCTACTGTTTTGGACACACAAACGAATCTCCGCTAACATTTTAACAGATCCGCACCCGGTTTATATTTTTTTACTGAATTAGTTATGGAAAGAAGTCGGTCGATCTTTTTCGTTGCCGGCAAACCGATGTTTTCTCTATAACAAAAAAGCTGCTCGAAAACAGTTCGAACAGCCTCCATGATTTTTATTTCGATATGTTATATTATCTGTTTAAAGTTGCTTTGATGTCATCGGTAGCGAATTTCATCATTTCTTCTTTTCTCTCTTTAGAAGCAAAAGAATAGATTTTGTAGAAATAATATTTCCCTACCGGATTCTCAATATTCTTCTTTGCAAAATCCATGGATTTATCCAAATTTTCGTTGAGCAGTTTTTGGATTTTCTCCATCTCTTCCTTTTCTTTCTTAGGGGTCAGCTTTTTTTCTTGGGAGTCTTTTGTAAATTGTTCGTGCAACTCCGTTATTTTTTCACTTCTTTTAAAAGCATCTTTCTGAAAACGTTGTAATTTGTCATTTAACTCGGTACCTCCGATAACAGGTCCGTCTTTGCTCATTTCTATTTCCACATTTTGTCCGGGTTCCAAGACAATTTCAAACGGATGAAAAAGATTAGTGGTCGAATTTACCATTCTTATACATGTAGAATCGACCCAGACATCAGAAGAAAATCGACCTGCAACAAAAAAGACCGAATCGTTAGCTATCAATTTACCGCCTTTAATCTCACGGATAAGGAGCGTTGCATTTACAAGTTCCGGGACATCGGTTTTCCCGGTAAGATGTACTATTTTTCCTTTCGCTTTTGATCCGCTTCCATTATTTTCTCTATTGTTATCTTTGCCAAAGCAATCGCACCCGAACACCAATCCCAATTGATGAATTACCTTCGTGCA